>CAYNIS010000072.1:0-10900 GCA_964397055.1 uncultured Rhodospirillaceae bacterium
GGGGTCGCCGGCACCGGCTCCAGGCCGGTCGGCGGCATGCCGTCGGCCAGGGGCACGATGATGAAGCGGCTGTCGTCGGTCAGGCGCGCCTCCAGCCCGCCGTTGATCATCGGGGCGATGACCGAACGCCTGGCATCGGTCGCCAGGGTCTCGACGATGTCTGGCAGATAGGCGTGCTGGTGGCCACCCTCATGGGCCTCGACCGCGAAGCCGCCGCCATAGGGCATGACGAACCAGCCGCAGCGGCGGTGGTTCTGCATGTTCTGGCGGATGTAGCCGCGCACGAAGTCGATCGCCGCGCGCCGGCGCGACGTGCCCTCCAGGAACTCGATGTAGAGCCGGTGCGGGATCAGGCCCTCGTCGACCGGGCCGGCCATGGCGTCGTCGCCATCGGCGTTGCCGCCCCAGGCGAAGTCGGCATCGGACAGGGGTGCGACCGCCTGCGCCGTGCCGTCCGGGTAACTGCCGATCGTCGGCGGATGCTCCGCGGTCGGGGGATCGTCATCCGGATCGGCGTCTTGGCCGATGTCGGCATCCGGTTGCCTGGCCGACGCGGGTCCGGCCGACGCGGGCTTGTCGAGGCGGAGGCTCGCGGACCCATCGTGGATGCCAGGTTCGTCGTCCGCATGCGGGCCGACCCGGGTGACGTCGTCTTCCTCGTCGCCGGCCGCGGCTGCCACCTCCTCCGCGGGCTCGAGGCGGGTGCGATCGGCCTCGAAGAAGGGCGCGTCGGCGGGAGCGGAAACCGGGCCGGAATCCAGGTCCTCCGCCTCGTCAGGGCGCGCGTCAGGGGGCGCGTCGTCGTCGCCGAACATGGCCGCGGGGGCGGGCCGGGTCCAGTCGCTGTCCGGCTCGTCCTCTGCCTGGGCGGCCGTGACCAGCCGGCGCCAGCGCTTGAGCGACGCCTCGCTGACCTCGCCCAGGCGGCCGGCTTCGGCAAGCGCGATCAGCCGCGCGGCGGCCCCGGCGTGGAACTGGCCGACGGCGCGCAGATAGCAGTCGACGGCGTCGCTGGTGGCTGGCGGCGTTTCGCCTTCGGCGAGGCGGCCGAGGGCGTAGAGACCGTGCTCGTCGTCCTGGGCGGCTGCCTGGGCGTACCAGCCCCGGGCTGCGCCAACGTCGCGCGAGACGCCCTCGCCCCTTTCGTGGAGTTGGCCGAGCAGGACCTGGGCTGCCGGATGGCCGATCGCCGCGGCGGCTTCCAGGTGGCCGATCGCCGCTTTCAGGGTGTCTTCCAGGGTGTCAGGGCCGCCGGCGTCCCCGATGGCCTGGCAGGCCGCCAGCCACAGGGCGTCGGCCTTGGCGTCCTTGCCCCAGACGAAATCGGACCCGTGATCGATACTGATCGCCATGACCCAGCCTTTGGTCGGCTCTGGCCGACCCGGTCACGGCGGCTGGGTCAGATGCCAAAGCCCTCAGGAAAAAAGCCATCCGAACCAGCCCTTGCGCTTCTTCTCCTTGCGCACGGGCTTGGTCCGCTGGTGCTGGTACTTGCCGCCGGACCGGTACCACTCCCTGAAAGCTTTAGCGTTTTCCTCTTTACCGAAGGTGAACCTGATCTGCTGAAGGCTGCGTTTCTTGCCGGTCGACGGATCCGTTTCCTCCAGCGTGCCGAGGAATTCGAGCTCATAGGCCCCGCCGGTATTGGCTTCCAGCCAGTCCTCGGCCTCGTCGACCTTGCCGCTGCCCTCGAACTTCACGTCGATGGCGAAGCCGGTACCGCTGCCTGCCATGCGAGCCCCCGTTCCCAGTCGTCCAAAGTTTAACCGTTGGGTGAAGAATAGGCACAAAGACTGCGGCCGGCCAGCAATTTGACGGGCGAGTCAAGGCTGCTGTCGCCGCTGGCTGGAACTGAAACCCCGGGCCGCAGTGATAGCGGCCCGGGGGCAAAGACAACAGCAAAAGCGGGTCGAAGGCGATCAGGCGTTCTGCAGGCCCTGTTCCTTGACCATCGTCCAGGTCTCCTCCAGGCCCTTGCCGAAGCGCTCGACGATCTGGTCGACCTCGGCCTCGTCGACGATCAGCGGCGGCGAGAAAGCCACACTGTCGCCGGCGAGTGAGCGCTGGAACAGGCCATGGTCCTCGCAGCGCGCCTGGCAGTAAAGGCCGATGCCCGCCTTCGGGTCGAAATTCTCGCGGGTTTCCTTGTTCTTGATCAGCTCGACCGCGGCGATCAGGCCGACGCCGCGGACCTCGCCGACCAGCGGGTGATCGGCGTACTGGCGCAGCTTGTCCTGGAAACGCGCGCCGACCCGGCGGACATGGTCGACGATCTTGGTCTCCTCGTAGATCTTCAGGGTCTCGACCGCGACCGCCACCGACACCGGGTGCGAGCCATAGGTGTGACCGTGGCCGAAGGTGCCGACGTCGGACGAGCCCTGCTCCAGGGCCTGGTAGACCGGCTCGTTGATCAGGATGGCGCCAAGCGGCAGATAGGCGGAGGTGAGCGCCTTCGCCATCACCATGATGTCCGGCTTCACGTCGCAGGTTTCCGACCCGAACATGTTGCCGGTGCGCCCGAACCCGCAGATCACCTCGTCCGCGATCATCAGGATGTCGTACTTCTTCAGGACCGCCTGGATCTTCGGGAAGTAGGTCTTCGGCGGCACGATCACGCCGCCCGCGCCCATGATCGGCTCGGCGATGAAGGCGGCGACCGTCTCCGGCCCCTCGGCCAGGATCATCTGTTCCAGCATCCCGGCGAGGCGGCTGGCGAACTCCTCCTCGCTCTCGCCCGGCAGGGCGTTGTGATAGTGGTGCGGCGTTTCGGTGTGCTTGACGCCCTGGATCGGCAGATCGAACAGGGTGTGCATGTAGGGCAGGCCGGTCAGGCTGGCCGCGGCATAGGTGGTGCCGTGATAGCCCTTCTTGCGGGCGATGATCTTTTTCTTCTCCGGCCGGCCGATGGCGTTGTTGAAGTAGCGCACGATCTTCAGGACCGTGTCGTTCGCTTCCGAGCCGGAGGAGGTGAAGAACGCCTTGGACATCTTCACCGGCGCCATGCCGATCAGCATCTCGGCGAGGTCGATGGCGACGTCGGTGTTCCGGTGCGCGAAGGAGTGATAGTACGGCAGCTTGTCGAGCTGGGCCTTCGCCGCCTCGATCAGGCGCTCGTTGCCGAAACCGAGTGCTGTGCACCACAGGCCGGCCATGCCCTCGATGTACTCGTTGCCGTCCTCGTCATAGACATAAATGCCCTTGGCGTGCGTGATGACGCGCGGCCCGATGTCCTGGTGCTTGCGCAGATTGGTCATCGGGTGGAGGAAATAAGCCTTGTCTCGGCTCGCCATCGAGTTGGCGCGAATGTCCATGACGTCTGCTCCGGCAATGGGGTGGGCTTGGCGTTGGCGCCAGTCTAGCGGGGCCTGGGAGTGATCGACAAAGAAAACCAATCGGCTGGAGACGGCCACGAGACGGAGGAGCCCACAAAATGGCTGTGGAAATCGACTTCTACTACGACTGCTCCAGCCCCTGGACCTACCTGGCCTTCCACGCGATCGGCCCGCTGGCCGAGGAGATGGGGGTCCCGGTCACCTACAAGCCGGTGCTGGTCGGCGGCATCTTCAACAGCGTCAATCCGTCAGTCTACCAGAACCGGGACAACCCGGTGCCGGCCAAGCAGGCCTATGCCAAGAAGGACCTGGCCGACTGGGCGCGCTACTTCGGGCTGGAAATCGGCCAGCCGACCGTGTTCCCGGTCAACGCGGTGAAGTCGATGCGCGGGGCGTTCGTCGCGGCCGATGCCGGCAAGATCGTCCCCTACAGCCGTGCGGTGTTCGAGGCCTATTGGGGCCGCGACCAGGACATCAGCCAGGAGGACGTCCTGGGGCCGATCGTGGACAGCGTCGGTCTGGACCGCGCCGCGTTCTTCGCCGGCATCGCGGACCAGGCGATCAAGGACCGGCTGAAGGCGTCGACCGACGAGGCGATCCAGCGCGGCGCCTTCGGCTCGCCCAGCATCTTCGTCGGCGACGACATGTTCTTCGGCAACGACCGCCTGCCGCTGATCCGGGCGTCGATCACCCGGCAGAAGGCGGCCTGACCCGCCGGCAAGGACCGGGGCGGCGCTCGCCACCTCCCCGGCCCGCCGAGGCGCGACCGGGCAAGCGCCGCCGGGGTAGTTCAACGGACGTCGTTCAACCACGCGGCAGCGGCTCCGCTCCGCGTTACAGCCTGAGCAGCGCGAGCAACAGGAGCGTCGAGGCGGCCGTCGCCGTGACCGTGCGGATCGCGTTCCAGCGGACCCAGGGCCCCTCGAACGCCTGGCGGGCCGCCGCTGCCGCGGCGTCGTCGACGCTCGAGAGATCGACGGCCTGAAGCGCGTTGTTGAGCGGCACGTTGACGGTGAATGTCGGCACCTGAACCGTCAGCAGGTAGAGCAGGGTCGCGACCACGACGAGCGCGCGCTCGATGCCCGCAAGGTGGAGGCCGCCGAGGCCCAGCGACACGACGGACGCCGCCAGCGATCCGACCCAGACGGCCATGAAGACCGGCTGGTTCCCCTGGATGACCCCGTCGATCACCTGGAAGGCGCGGATGAAGCCCCGGTCGTCGAGGGTCTTGATGCCGGGCATCACGACAACCGCGAAGGTGAGGACGAGGCCGGCAACCAGCGCGCACAGAAGGGTCGTCAGCAGCAGAACGGCTTCGAGCATCGGCTCTCCAGGGCTTTGGTTCTCCAGGGTTTTGGCTCTTCAGGGTTTCGGCAGAGGCCATGCCGCCCGCAGAGGCCATGCCGCCCGCAGGGGCGGGGGACGGCACCGGGCGCGCCGCTGAGACCCCCCCCGCGAGGGGCCCCCGCGCGACATGGCCCGTGCCGGCTCACGCCGTGGCGATCGGCGGCAGGGCGATCGGTATCGCCTTTTCGACCACCCGGGCGGCCTTGTGGATCGGCGCGTCCGCCCCCGCCGGACCGATGATGTGCAGGCCCGTCGGCAGGCCGTCGTCGCCGAGCCCGGTGGGCATCGAGGCGGCCGGCTGGCCGGTCATGTTGTAGAGCCCGGTGAAGGGGGAGAACGTGCGCCGGGCGTGGTTGGTGCCCTCGCCCGGGAAGTTCACGCCGATCTCGAACGCCGTGATGGGGAGGGCCGGGCCGACCATCAGGTCCCAGTCCTCGAAGAACAGGGCGGAGCGCGAGCCCATATGGGCGCGGTCCATCACTGCCTTCTGGTAGTCCTCGAGCGAGGTCTTCTCCCCCATGTCCGCCAGCATGACGAAGGTCGGGTCCAGCTTTTCCCGCTGGGCCGGGGTCATCGCTTGGCGCCGCATGAAGCAGTTGACCGTCCAGAACACCATCCAGACGTCGCGCCAGCCGGGCTCGTTATAGGTGACCTCCGTCACCTCGGCCCCCGCGGCCTTCAGCACCTCCACCGCCGCGGCGGTGTTATGGGCGACGTCCGGGCTCACCTCCTCGTCGTTCATGGTCGGGGCGAACGCGATCTTCAGGCCCTTCACCCCGGCCTCCAGGTCCGCCAGGTAATCCTCGACCGGCAACAGGCTCTGGTACCAGTCGCGCGCGTCGGGCCGCGCCATCACGTTCATCGCGAGCGCGGAGTCCGCGACCGTGCGGGTCAGCGGCCCGACATGGCTGAGCGAGATCGCCGGCGAGGGCGGGTAGTTCGGCACCCGGCCGTAGGTCGCCTTGTGCCCGAACACGCCGCAGAAGGCGGCCGGCAGGCGGACCGAGCCGCCGCCATCGGTGCCGAGGTTGACCGCCCCGCCGCCGACCGCGGCCGCGACGCCCGCCCCGCCGGAGGAGCCGCCGGGTGTCCGGTCCCGGTTCCAGGGGTTGCGGGTGGTGCCGTGCACGCCGCTGACGGTGACGCCCTTGTGGCCGAATTCCGGGGTCGTGGTCTTGCCGAGGAAGACCGTGCCGGCGGCGCGCAGATGGGCGACCGCGGGCGCGTCCATGTCCCAGGGGCCGTCCGGATCGGTCGACAGCGATCCCTGCAAGGTCGACCAGCCCTTGGTGTAGAGCTGGTCCTTGATCGACACCGTGACCCCGTCGATCGGCGACAGCGGCGCGCCCTTGGCCCAGCGCGCTTCGGACGCGCGCGCCATCGCCAGGGCGTCATCCGGCGCCACCATCCGGAAGAAGTTCAGATCCGGGTTCAGCTTGTCGATGCGCGCCAGGGTGGCTTCCGTCACCTCCACCGGAGACAGGCTCTTGTCGGCGAAGCGGGCGGCGAGATCGGCGGCGGAGAGGAGGGCGAGGTCGGTCATGGTGCGGTCCCTTGTCACTGGTTCCCGCACACTAGCGCGTGTTCTTTCGGAACGCGCGCCAACCAATTCAATCTGAGCATTTTCGGAACCGCCGGGCCGATTCCGCCCCGCTGGAAAATGCTCCAGACCGGCGGGCCATCCGCACGGCAACCGCCCTCGGCCGGCCGGGCTCACCGAACCGCGGGCGGCGGACCCAGGGGCAGCGCCCGTTCGATCACCCGGGCGGCGCGCAGCGTCAGGAGATCGGCACCGGCCGGCCCGGCGATCTGGACCCCGACCGGCAGGCCTTCCGCCCCCAATCCGGTCGGCACGGTGACCGCCGGCTGGCCGGTCAGGTTGAACAGGCCGGTGAAGGGGGAGAACCGGGGCCGCGGGTCGTCCGTATCCTCCCCCGGGAAGGTCTGGCCGACCTCGAACGCCTCGATCGGCAGGGTCGGTGTCAGCAGCAGGTCCCAGCCGCCGGTGGCGAAGAACTGGCGCAGGCGGGAGCCGATATAGGACCGTTCCAGAAGGGCGACCTGATAGTCGTAGAGAGAGGTATTGCGGCCGAGTTCGGCGACCGCGGCGAAGGTGTCGTCCAGATGGCCGACCTGTTCCCCGGTCATCTGGCTCACGCGCATGAAGCAGGTCACCGCGGCGAACACCGTCCACACCCGGTGCCAGTCGGGTTCGGCGAAGGTGATCTCGGTAACGCGGGCGCCGGCATCGCTCAGGGCATCGGCTGCCGCGCGCGCACGCTCGGCGATCGCGGGCTCCACCGGTTCCCCGTTCATGGTCGGCGCGAAGGCGACCGTGAGGCCGGCGACCCCCGCCTCAACCCCGTCCAGAAAGGCTTCCGGCGGAAATCCCGCCTCGTGCCAGTCGCGCGGATCGGGCCGCGCGATCATCTCCATCGCCAGGGCCGCGTCGGCGACCGTTCGGGTCAGCGGGCCGACATGGCTGAGGGCGAGCGCCGGCGACGGCGGATAGGCCGGCACCCGGCCGTAGGTCGGCTTGATCCCGACCACGCCGCAGAAGCAGGCCGGCATGCGGATCGACCCGCCACCGTCGGTGCCGAGGTTGATCGCCGCCCCGCCGACCGCGGCCGCGACGGCCGCCCCGCCAGAGGAGCCGCCGGGCGTGCGGTCCGGGTTCCAGGGATTCGCGGTGATGCCGGTCACTGGGCTTTCCGTCACCGCCTTGGTCGCGAATTCCGGCGTCGCCGTCTTGCCGAGAAGGACCGCCCCGCCGGCGCGCAGATGGGCGACCGCCGGCGCGTCGAACTCCATCGGTTCCGCCGGCACGGTCACCAGCGTGCCGTGCAGGGTCAACCAGCCCATGACATGCAGGTGGTCCTTGACCGAAACCGTCACACCGTCGACCGGCGACAGCGCGGCACCCCTGGCCCAGCGTTCCTGCGACGCGCGCGCCTGGTCCAACGCCTCCTCCGCCGCGACCATCCGGTAGAAGTTGAGGGTCGGGTCGAGGGCTTCGATCCGTGCCAGCGTCGCTTCCGTCACCTCTACCGGGGACAGGCGCTTTTCGGCATAGGCGCGGGCGAGGTCGGTCGCCGGCATGAGGGCGAGGCCGGTCGCCGGCATGAGGGCGAGGTCGGTCATGGTCCCCGCTCCCCCGCCGGCCGCGCCGATCGGGCGGCGAGCTTGTCGAGCTCGCGCAGGATCGAATCGCCCATCACCGTGGTCGACACCCGGGCCATGCCCGGCGCCATGACGTCGGCGGTGCGCGTGCCCTTGTTGAGGACGTTCTGGGTCGCCTGTTCGATCAGGTCCGCGTCCTCGCCCATGTCGAAGGAGTAGCGCAGCATCATCGCGAACGACAGCAGCATGGCGACCGGGTTGGCGATGTCCCGGCCCGCGATGTCCGGGGCGGAGCCGTGCACCGGCTCATAAAGTGCCTTGCGGCTGCCGCCGGCGCCGACCGCGCCAAGGGAGGCCGACGGCAGCATGCCGAGCGAGCCGGTCAGCATCGCCGCCTCGTCCGACAGCATGTCGCCGAACAGGTTGTCGGTCACGATCACGTCGAACTGGCGCGGGTCGCGCAGAAGCTGCATGGCGCAGTTGTCCGCCAGGATGTGGCTGAGTTCGACATCGGCGAAGCTCTCCTGGTGGAGGCGGGTGACCTCCTCCCGCCACAGGCGCCCGCTCTCCATCACGTTGGACTTCTCGGACGAGGCGACCTTGTTGCTGCGCTTGCGGGCCAGTTCGAAGGCGACCGCTGCGACCCTGCGGATTTCGGAGGTCGTGTAGACCTGGGTGTTGACGCCGCGCTTCTCCCCGTTGCCGAGGTCCTCGATCCCGCGCGGCTCGCCGAAATAGACCCCGCCGGTCAGCTCGCGCACGATCATGATGTCGAGCCCCTCGATCACCTCCCGCTTGAGGGTGGAGGCGTCGGCGAGCGCGTCGAAGACGATCGCTGGGCGCAGGTTGGCATAGAGGTCGAGCTCCTTGCGCAGGGCCAGAAGGCCGGCTTCCGGCCGGATCTCGAAGGCGATGTCGTCCCATTTCGGGCCGCCGACGGCACCCAGAAGCACGGCGTCGACCTCGACCGCGTCGGCCAGTTGTTCGTCGGTCAGCGGCACGCCATGGGTGTCGATCGAAATGCCGCCGACGAGGCCTTCCGATACGTCGAAGCTGACCGTGCGGCGCTTGGCCATCCAGTCGATCACGCGCGATACCTGGCGCATGACCTCGGGCCCGATCCCGTCGCCGGGCAGCATCAGAAGGCGCTTGTTTCCAGTCATTTCGAAAGGTCTTTCAGGTCAGGTTTCGGGGCTGTTCGCGGGTGAATCGTTCGGTGCTGGATCGTTCGCCAAGGCAGGCGGCGCGGGTCAGAGGCGGTCGTCGTAGGGGTCCTTGCCATGGGGACCGCCGCCGTAGTGATCCTCGTCGTCCGGCCCCTCATCGAAATGGTCGGGGCCGCCGGGCCCGTCGCCGAAACGATCGTCCTCGTCCGGATTGATCGCCGCCGGAGACTCCATCTCGGCGATCAGGCCGGCCGGGCTCTCGTGGTTCTGCACCAGGCGGATGAGGCCGGGCAGATAGCGGTCCATGGTCTGCAGGTTGGCCAGCATCAGGTTTCGTACCATCGCCTCCGTCAGCTCGCCGTCCTCGCAGTCGATGCTGGTCTTGTAGCGCACCTCGCCATCTGTGAAGTCGAGCTCGTAGTTGCCGAGGCGCAGGCCGTAATTGGCCCGGGTCAGGTATTCGGCCGCGACCAGGCGCTTGGCCTCCGGCACATGCAGCGGCGCGTAGGCATAGAATATCAGAATATGCAGCTCGTCGAGCGACTGGAACACACAGCGGTACTCGAACACCTCGCCGGCGACAGAAAGCCGGATGATCGGCTCTTCCGGGCGCCGTTCGAAGCGCCACTGCCCGTCGATCAGGGCGGTCTCGGCGACGTCGAGCAGATGGGTCATTGCCACACCGTTCACCAGAGCCAGGGCTGGCCGGTTTGCTGGCGCCCCTCGTAGGTGTCGATGGCGCCTGCGTTCTCCAGGGTCAGGCCGATGTCGTCCAGCCCGTTGAGGAGGCAGTGCTTGCGGAACGGGTCGACGTCGAAGCTGAGCGTCGAGCCGTCCGGCCGGGTGATCTCCTGCTTGGCGAGGTCGACGGTGAAGGTGGCGTTCGCCCCCTTGTCGGCATCGTCCATCAGGCGGTCGATCTCCTCCTGCGGCAGCGCGATCGGAAGGATCCCGTTCTTGAAGCAGTTGTTGAAGAAGATGTCGGCGAAGGAGGGTGCCATCACGCAGCGGATGCCGAAGTCGAGAAGCGCCCAGGGGGCGTGCTCGCGGCTCGACCCGCAGCCGAAATTGTCCCCGGCGACCAGGATCGACGCCGCGCGGTATTGCGGCTTGTTGAGGACGAAGTCAGGCACCTCCGCCCCGTCCGGCGTGTAGCGCATCTCGTCGAACAGGTTCTTGCCGAGGCCGGTGCGCGCGATGGTGCGCAGGAACTGCTTGGGGATGATCATGTCGGTGTCGACGTTGATCATGCGCAAGGGGGCGGCGACCCCCGTCAGGACGGTGAATTTATCCATTTCTTCCTCGCAGTCATGGCCAGAAAGTGGCCTGCCATTTCGCGTAGCTCGGTGTATCTCTCCCTCCCCCAGCGGGGGAGGTGTCATCCGAAGCCACCTGGCGCCGGATGACGGAGGGGGCTGCAACGCTCCGATCGTCGGCCCCCATCCGCCCTCGCCTGGCTCGGGCACCTTCCCCCGGCGGGGGAAGGGCGCTCCCGGCCTCCCCTCAGTCCAGGTCGCGGATGTCGGCGAGGCGGCCGGTGACCGCCGCCGCCGCGGCCATCGCCGGGCTGACCAGGTGGGTGCGGCCGCCACGGCCCTGGCGCCCCTCGAAATTGCGGTTGGAGGTCGACGCACAGCGTTCGCCCGGCTCCAGACGGTCGGCGTTCATCGCCAGGCACATGGAACAGCCGGGTTCGCGCCAGTCGAAGCCGGCGTCGAGGAAGACCTGATCGAGGCCCTCCTCCTCCGCCTGGGCCTTCACCAGGCCGGACCCCGGCACGATCATGGCATAGACGCTGTCGGCGACCTTCCGGCCCTTGGCCACTGCCGCCACGGCGCGCAGGTCCTCGATCCGGCCGTTGGTGCAGGACCCGATGAAGACCTTGTCGACCGCGACCTCGCGCATCGGGGTGCCGGGCTTCAGGTCCATGTAGCC
>CAYNIS010000072.1:10910-11458 GCA_964397055.1 uncultured Rhodospirillaceae bacterium
GATCGCCGCCCGCCGGTTGGGATCGGCCTCGGCCGCCGGGTCGGGGACCGTCCCGGTGATCGGGACGACATCCTGCGGGCTGGTCCCCCAGGTCACCTGCGGCACGATCTCCGCGGTGTCGAGGAAGACTTCCGTGTCGTAGCGCGCGCCCTCGTCGGACGGCAGCGAGCGCCAGTAGGCCTCCGCCTGCTCCCAGCCGCCGGCCTTCGGCGCCATCGGCCGGCCCTTCAGGTAGGCGAAGGTGGTCTCGTCCGGGGCGATCAGGCCGGCCCGCGCCCCGCCCTCGATCGACATGTTGCAGACCGTCATGCGGCCTTCCATCGACAAGGCCCGGATCGCCGCCCCGGCGTATTCGATGACGTGGCCGGTGCCGCCGGCGGTGCCGATCTTGCCGATGATCGCCAGGATCAGGTCCTTGGCGGTGACACCGAGCGGCAGATCGCCCGAGCCATCCTTGCCCTCGACCGTGATGCGCATGGTCCTGGCCGGCTTCTGCTGCAGGGTCTGGGTGGCCAGCACATGCTCGACCTCCGAGGTGCCGATGCCGA
>CAYNIS010000073.1:0-3321 GCA_964397055.1 uncultured Rhodospirillaceae bacterium
GCGGCGGCGGCGGCGGCGGGGGCGGCGGCTCCGGATCACGGTCGAGCGTGACCGCATCGGCGAGTTCCTGGAGCCAGAACGCGCACCAGGTCGGGAACAGCCGCTGACTGGTGCAGCGCAGGACCTTCTGCTCGATCGGCAGGCGCCGCCAGCTCATATCGGCATTGGTGGAAAGCAGCTCCTCCGGATCCTCGACAACCCGCACGGTGATCGGGACCAACCCCGCCGGTTCGAAAACCAGACCGACGATCACGTTGTCGCCCGGCTCGAACGGGATCTCGATGTCGTCGATGACCACATGCACGCCATCGGCCCGCAGCAGCAGGGCCGAACCGGCGGCGACGACCGGCTGATCGGCGTCGGTTTCGATGCCGGCGAGACGAACCAGCGCGTCGCTGTCGGTGATCGCCCCGGTCAGGACCTGGGGCTCAGGCGTTTGATTGATGACCACGCCGGTCACGCGGGCGGAAACCTCGCCGACCATGGCGGCTGCCGTCGAGCGCACACCGATCCGTGTGGCATCGCCCTGGGGCGGCTGGGTCAAGGGATCGACGGGTGGAAGGTCATCCTCGGCGGCCACGCCCTCACCCTCGGCAGCGCCCTCGCCTGCTTCCTCGCCGGCCTCCTCGGCTTCGACCGCGCTCCCGGCCGCGTCGTCGGTTTCAGCCTGCGCAGGCGTCTCCGTCTGGGCAAGCGCGTCCCGCGGTATTCCGATGAAGAACCCCATCTGGGCAGCAAACATCGCAACGGTGAAATACCGAAACAAACCTGGTCGCAATTGCCGCTGCCTTCCAAACACACGCACCACCCCTCACGCTCGGCGATTATCGGGGCGAGGCCAGGGCAACCTCAAGCAAAGCGGGTCCGGAACCGCAACCTTGCCATCGAACTCGTGGTCGCGGTTGAGCTAGAGATAGGGCGCTCCGGGGCCCGGCACTGCCGGCGCCGCCATGCTCGCGAGGAAGTGAGACGCCGATGACGTTCGAATACGGCTCCCAACAGATCGGCATCAAGAACCCGTTCCGGGAGGAAGGCGTCTTCTACATCCTGCGCGGTCTCGTCGCCTGCGGTCTCGGCATCATCCTGGCCCTTGGTATTCGCGAACAGGTGGCGAGCGGTGCGCGCGACATCGCGTGGTTCCAGCTCGGCGTCGGCTTCATCCTGTTCGTGATCGGTGGCTGGGCGACCGGCATCGGCCTCCTGAAGTCGCTGCGCTTCTTCATCGGGCGCGGGGTCCCGTCCGACCTCGCCAGCTCCAACCAGGGCCTGGGCCAGCCGTCCTACGACGCCGGAACGCTGGCGGACATGCTGATGGCGCGCAAGAACCCGACCTTCCGCGAACCGATCGGCGTGCTCGCCCGCGCCCACTTCACCCTGTTTCCGAAGATGATCTTCCTGCCGCTCCCGATCCGGGTGGTGGCCCTCAGGCTGAGCCAGGCGATGACCCATACCGGCCTCGCGATCGTGCTCTACGCGCTCGCCATCTTTTCCGGGTCGACCGGCCTGACGGAGATCACCGGAACACCCGTCGGCGACTGGCTGACCGCCGGGCTGACAGCCGCCCTCTTGCTGATCTGGACGGCGGCGATCCCGTCCAATGCGGACATGACCGACCCGCCGTCGGAGGTCGGCTCGATCGTCTGGCTCGCCTTCGTCGTGTTCGCGGCGATCCTCCTGCCCATCGCCCTGCTGCAGATCCACGCCGCCCAGCCGCTGCCGGTGGTCCCGATCGATGTCAGGGCGATCCCGTGGGTTGCGGCGGGGGCCGCGGTCGGCGTTTGGGCGGCCGGGTTCGTGCTGATGGGCTTTCGCCTGACCGTGCCGGCGCCGCTGACGGAGGTCGCCGAGTACAAGCAGCACTGGCAGCAGAGCCTGCACCCGCGGGACATCTTCCGGGCGTTCGAAACGACGATGGCCGACCACCGCTATCTCGAAATCCCGAACCGCATCTACATCGATGTCGATGCGGGCCTCGCCATGGAAGGGGGTTTCGACCGCGGATCCTTCCGCGGCTCGACCCTGGTGGAAACCCAGCCACGGCCGATCGCGCTGCCGGTACCCGGGCCCTACACCGCCTGTCGCCTGACCATCGCCGGCCTTGCCCAGGCCCTGCATCTGGCGGCAGCCGTCATCCTTTATCTGCGCGCAGATCAGGCGGTCAGCCTGACGCCGCAGGGCCTTTACGACATCGCGGCCTTGCCCGCCGTCCTGGCCCTGTTCGCGACCGTGCTCGCCCGGTCGGCGACGGTCTATCTGGCGGAAATCCCGTTCAAGTCCGATATCGCCCATTTCTTCGCCGACGGCACCTACACCGAGAGCAAGGTGTCGAGCGGGATGAGTGTCTATGACTCCAACCGGTCGGAGAACGTCGTCGTCCGCTCCAGCCTGACGCCCTGGCTGCTGTCGGCGGAGATCACCACGGTGACCTTCGCGGTCAGCGGCACGCACAATCTGGAACAGGGGCGCCTCGTCCTCGACATGCGGCGCAACGAGACGTTCCTGGGCTCGCTGCTCGGCGATCTCGATCAGTACATGAAGACGCGCTCGACGATCGCCGGCGTGACCCAGGCCGATGTCGCCGCCGCCTCGGACTTCCAGGCGCTCAATCAGGGTGCGCGCGCCGCCCCCGCCGCCGGTCTCGGTGGTCCGGCCGCCCAGGCGCCGACCCTGCCGAGCGGGCCGCCCCCGGCAATCGCCCGGCAAGCGAATGCCGCGGAAGAGGAGACGATGGTGGGGGCCGCCCCGGTTGCCGGCGACAGCCAAGTGATGATCCGGATCTTGCGCGGCAAGAACGCCGGCGATGTCGTCCCGATCCCCTATGCCAGTGCCACCATCGGCCGGGTCGAAACCAACACCGTCGTCATCAGCGATGCCCGTTCCAGCCGCGTCCATGCGGAGGTCGCCTACGAAGGCGACGGCTTCGTCGCCCGCGACCGCGGCTCGACCAACGGCACCCAGTTGAACGGCCAGCCGTTGACGGAAGCCCGGATGAACCTGGGCGACGTCATCACCATCGGCGACACCGACCTGCTGCTGACCTGTGCCGGCCTCGAATACGAGGAGAAGAATCCACGCCGGTCGCTCGAGGCCTATCGCGCCATGCTCGCCGCCGCCCCCGGCTTCGCGGAGGTGCGTAACCGCGTCGTGGCGGTCGAACAGGCCGGCCGCGTCGGCTTCGGCCAGTCCGATGTCTCGACCCTCAACGGCTTCCGCTCGGGCGTCGATGCGGACGCCGACATCGCTGACTTGAACGGCGGTAGCTGACGGCGGTCGAGCGGCCCGAGGGCTGTCAGTCCGTCGCCGCGGACTGGCCAATGTCCG
>CAYNIS010000073.1:3421-10071 GCA_964397055.1 uncultured Rhodospirillaceae bacterium
AAGACTGGCCGATGTCCGAAGACTGGCCGATGTCCGAAGACTGGCCGATGTCCGAAGACTGGCCGATGTCCGACGACTGGGCGACCTCCACCCCCAGCTTCTCCATCTCGGCAAGTGCGGCCGCCAGCGACCCGTCGAGGTCGATGGCGCGGCACGCGTCCTCGATCAGGACCACCGGAAAACCAACGTTGCGGCCGTCGATCGCGGAATAGGAAACGCAGAAGTCGGTGGCGAGGCCGGCCAGGAAGAGGCGCTCGATCCCGCGCTCCTCCAGATAGCCCTGAAGCCCGGTCGGGGTGTCCCCGTCGTTCTCCCGGAATGCCGAGTAGCTGTCGATCGCCGGGCGGAAGCCCTTGCGCAGCACCAGTTCCGCCCGGGTGGTGTCGAGATCGGCGTGGAACGCAGCACCCGCGGTCCCCTGCACGCAATGGTCCGGCCACAGCACCTGCGGGCCATAGTCGACCTCGATCGTCTGCATCGGCTGGCGGCCCTCATGAGACGATGCGAACGACCGGTGGCCGGCCGGGTGCCAGTCCTGGGTCAGGACGACGTGCCGGAACTGGCTCATCAGGCGGTTGATCACGGCCACGACCTGGTCGCCATCGGGAACGGCGAGCGCCCCGCCCGGGCAGAAATCGTTCTGAACGTCGATGACCAGCAGGAGATCGCTGTCCGTCGTCTCGAAACGCGCCATTGTCACTCCCTCAAGAAGCCCGTGCCGCAGTCATGACGTGATGTTCCGAAACCCCCGCCGCCGGCGCAACGAACGAGTGGACAGGGGAGATCAGCGTCGACGGCGGTGCTGGCAGAAGAACACCCGGGAACCGAACCGATGCTGAATCTGCCGATCCGGCTGCTCGCCGGCACCGTTTTCCTTCTCACCGCGATGGCCCTTCCGGCAACCGCGGGCGAGGTGCCGAGCCGCTGGCAGCAGGCCTGGCCGGAGACCGACTTCAGCCGCCTCGACGTCGACGTGACCCAAATCCGCTCCGGCGGGGTCCCGCGCGATGCCATCCCGTCGATCGACGACCCCCGGTATGTCGCGCTCGACGCTGTCGACAATCTTGCCGGCACGGAACCGGTGATCGGCATCACCAGCGGCGGCAAGGCACGGGCCTACCCGCTGCGGGTCCTGACCTGGCACGAGATCGTCAACGACACCTTCGACGGCCGGCCGCTCGCGGTCACCTACTGCCCCTTGTGCAACACCGCGGTGGTGTTCGACCGGACCGTCGGGGGCCAGCCGGTGGAATTCGGCGTCAGCGGCATGCTGCGCAATTCCGACCTCATCATGTACGACCGCGCCAGCCACACCTGGTGGCAGCAGTACAGCGGCCGCGCGATCATCGGGGAGAAGCTCGGCACCACCCTGGAAACCGTGCCGTCCCGGCTGGAGAGCTTTGCGACGTTCAGGCAACGGGTGACGGCCGCCGGGCTGGAGGCCGAGGTTCTGGTGCCGTCCGACCCGGACATGCGCCCCTATGGCGTCAATCCCTATGTCGGCTACGACAGCGCCGCCTGGCCGTTCCTTTTCAATGGCGAGGTGCCGGAAAGGGTCTTCCCGATGGAATACGTGGTCGCCGTCGGCAACCGCGCCTGGAGCCTGGAAGTGCTCAAGGACGCGGGAACCATCGTGGAGGACGGCCTGGAGCTCAACTGGACACCGGGGAAGAATTCAGCCCTCGACACCCGCAACATTGCCGAGGGCCAGGACATCGGCAACATCACGGTGACGCGCGACGGCGCGGACGTCGCCTATCACGTCACCTTCGCCTTCGTGTTCTTCGCCTTCACCCCGGACGGCCTTCTGACCACGCCGCTCGGCGACCGCACCTGGCCGGAAGAAGACCGCGGCTGACCCGGACGCGCCTACTCGTCCCTGGCAGGTTCGGCCTCTTCCCTGGCGGTCGGGCTTTCACCGGCGCGCAGGATCACGAACTCGCCCTGCGGGCCGCTGAAAAGCCCGCTGCGCCGCGGCAGCTCGCCGGGCTGGTCGATCTCGAGGTCCTTGCCCTGCGGGAACCCCGAACAGCCGGCGAGCCCGGCAAGCAGCAGCACAACGGCGGTCACACGCATGATCTCGTCCCTCCACGACGCCTGACGCCCGCCCTTTAGCGCGGGACGCCAGCTATAACGACAAGGGCCGCCGGGACACGTCCCGACGGCCCCCACGGGTCCGGCAAACCGGCAGGATCAGAAGCGCACGCGGGCACCCGTCAGAACCGCCAGGATGTCCTCGTAGTCGACTGCCGTCCGGTCCAGGGCGTGGTTGCGGACGCCGAAGTAGAACTCCGTGCCGAAGTCTTCCAGGTCCTGGACGATGAAGCCGCCGATCGAGGTCGCCTCGTCGTCGTTGCGCGCCAGATCCTCGGTCTCGGTGTAGTCGATCGCGAAGGCGGTCGACCCGATCGAGAAGAAGTCGGCGATGTAACCGCCCTTCACGTAGAAGGTGAACGGATCGTCGTTGTTCCCTTCGAGATCCTGGCTGCCGGCGGCGAACGTCACGTTGATGCCGGTTCCGTGCAGGACCGAGAACGACCCGCCGATCTGATCGCGGACCGAGGCCGAGTTGCCGAAGGCGACATAGCCGATGGCGGCACCCACCTTGAAGTCACCGAACTCCTGGGCGTAGCGGCCGGCGATATCCCAGTTGCCGTCGCGAATGACCGAGCCCGACAGCTGGAAGCCGGCGAAGCGCGGGCTGTCATAGCGGATGCGGTCGTCACGGCTGTCGCCGTCGAAGTTGTTGAAGGCGTCGCCGATTGCGACACCCGGCAGGGTGCCGGTGTCCGAACGGCGGAAGCGAACGCCGCCGGCCATGTCCGCGATCGACGAGTAGCCGATCACGTCGGTGCCGGAGAGGTCGACTTCGGAGGTGCCGTTGGAAGCGGTGTCGCCCTGGCCGATCGACAGACGACCGAAGGTGCGGGAGGTGAAGATCGCCTCGATCTTGCGCTCCGCGAAATCGAAGTTCTGGGCCTGGTTGCCCTGGGTGACGGCAGAGCTTTCGCCGGACTCGAACTCGACCTCGATATTGGTGCCGATGCTGATGTCGTCGGTGACATCCGCCGACCCGACGAAGCGCACGCGGCTGGAGCTGTTGTCGTTGTCGACGAAGACGACATCGCTGGCGTCACCGTCGTCGTAGATCAGGACACCGCGGTTGACCTGGCCGGACACCGACAGCTTGACCCGCTCCTGACCCGAACGGGTCACGCGCGGCGCTTCGGAGACGTCGTCACCGGCCCCGGCCGTGGTGACGCGCTCGAGCTGGCCCAGCAGTTCTTCCTGCTGGCGGCGCAGCTCCTGCAGCTGGCGCTCCAGTTCGATCTGGCGGCGCTGCAGCTCGGTAACGATCTGGTCGTTGGACTGGGCGTGCGCCGGCACAGCACCGGCCGCAACGAGGGCGACACCGGCAACGGTGGCGGCAAGCAGCTTGCGCGCGTTGGACAACATCACGTGACCTCCGGACGTCTCGTCTGCGGGACGTGGCTTTGCGATGACTTCGGGGTAGAAGAACCGACACGGCTTGATGGCTCGGCACCGGTGGTTCACGCGCCCCGAGGTACGCTCGCTTGCCCGGGCTTGCAATCAAGCCCCAGGGACTGTCCGGTGATTTCACCCCCTCGTGGCATGGTTGCCACGAGGGGGAGGTTCTAGGCTGTCACGTATACCTGCTATTCGGACCTTGATGTGACCCCGCCGCAACGGACGGGATCATGCGTCCGCAGGTCAGCGGTCGAGAGCCGCCGCCCGCTCCTCGTCGAACCACCAGATTTCGGGGAATCCGACGGTGTAGCGCGGCAGGGGATCCGGCCGGCCGAAGCGGTTCCAGTAGGCCATGCGCGTGGTCGCCGCGTACCACTGCGGGACCATGTAGAAGTTCCACAGGAGCACCCGGTCGAGCGCGCGGCTGGCGGCGACCAGATGATCCTCATCCGGGGCGTTGACCACCGCTTCCACAAGATTGTCGACCACCGGATCATCGATGCCGGCGAAGTTGGCGCTGCCCTGCTCGCCGGCCGCCGCCCCCTGGAAGAACGACCGCAGGTCGGTGCCCGGCGGCGGGCTGAACGACAGACCGGTCGACACCATGTCGAAGTCGAACGTGTCCATCCGCTGCTTCCACTGGGCGGCATCGACGAAGCGAACGTTCGCGATGGCCCCGATCTTCTCCAGGTTCTCGACGAACGGCAGCGTCAGCCGCTCGAAGCTCTGGAAGCGGATCAGGATCTCGAACTCCAGCGGGATGCCGTTGCGGCTGCGCCGGCCGTTCTGGAGCACCCAGCCGGCTTCGGTCAGGAGCCGGCTGGCGGCGGCGAGGTTGGAGCGCATGCTGCCGCGCTCGTCGGCGGCACTCGGCTTCCATTCCTCCTCGAACAAGCGCGGATCGAGCGTGCCGCGGAACGGCTCCAGATACTCCAGTTCCAGGCCCTCCGGCTTGCCGGAGGATGCAAAGGCGGAGTTGCGGAAGTAGCTGCCGATCCGGGTGTAGCTGGAATAGAGAAGCTTGTCGTTCACCCAGTCGAAGTCGAAGGCCAAGGCGAGCGCCTCGCGGGTCTTGGCATCGGCGAACACCGGTCGGCGGGTGTTCATGAAGAACCCCTGTGCACCACCCGGACGGTCGCGCGGCACCTCCGCCAGCACCAGGTCCCCCCGGTCGACAGCGGCGACCTGGTAGCCGGTCGCCCAGCGACGCGCGCCGCTTTCAAAGCGGAAATCGCTGTCGCCCGCGATCAGGGCTTCGAACGCCACATCGCTGTCGCGGTAGAAGTCGTAGCGCATCTCGTCGAAGTTGTGCTGGCCGACATTCACCCAATGATCGTCGGCCCAATAGTCGGCGACACGCTCATAGACGACGAGCTTGCCGATCTCAGCCTCGCTGACCCGGTAGGGTCCGGACCCGAGCGGCGGTTCGGTCGTGGTGCGGGTGATGTTCCGGTCTTCCCACCAGTGGCGCGGCTGCGGGCGAAGGCCCGCGACCTCCAGGATCGGCTTCATGTCGCCGAGCGTCTTGAAGGTGAAACGCACCGCCTTGTCATCGACGACCTCGACCCCGTCGACATCGGCGAGCGAGGCCTGGAGGATCGGCTTGCCGATCTCCCGGATGCGTTCGAACGTCCAGGCGACGTCATCGGCGGTGATCGGCGCGCCGTCGTGCCAACGGGCATCCGGATCGATGTGGAAAACCGCCGATCCCATGTCCGGCGAGATTTCGACACCCTCGGCGATCAGGCCGTAGACCACGCCGATCTCGTCCATCGACGCCTTCATCAGGGGATCGAACACGAGGTCGAGGTCGGACGGCGTGCGCCCGCGAACGACGATCGGGTTCAGGTTGTCGAAGGTTCCGACGGTCGCGTAGACGAGGCGACCGCCCTTCGGCGCGTCGGGGTCGACATAGTCGAAATGCTCCGTCCCGGCGCCGTATTTGGGATCGCCGAGGAGCGACATCGCCTGAAGACGCGCGGCGTCCTCGGCATCAGCCGGACCCGAGGTCAGCGACAGGAAAAGACCGATCCCGAAGGCGGCCAAGAGCTTGGACGACATTCCCTTCCCCATTCTCCGCCGTGACGGCACACCGCGTGTGCGCGGATGCTAAGCAATGGCCCAGCGTTGCGCAAACGGCAATGCCGCCATGCCATCTGTTTTCAAGACGAAATAAGGCCCAATTGCGGGCTTGATGCCTCGGCATGGCCCAAGCGCGCGATACGCCCCGCCGCGCGGGCCAGCCGGCCGGCGACCACGCCATGGCGCATGGCACTTGCCATCGCGACCGGATCCTCGGCTTTTGCCACAGCGCTGTTGAGAAGGACAGCGTCACAGCCGAGTTCCATCGCCAGGGCCGCGTCGGATGCCGTGCCGATGCCGGCATCGAGGATGAGCGGGACGTCGACCAGCCGGCGGATGGTGGCGATGTTGTAGGGGTTGAGGATGCCCTGGCCGGACCCGATCGGCGACCCCAGCGGCATGACCGCGGCACAGCCCATGTTGGCGAGTTTCTGACAGGTGACCGGGTCGTCGTTGACATAGGCCAGCACCTGGAAGCCGTCGGCGACAAGATGCTCGGCCGCTTCCAGAAGCTGCGGCACATCCGGATAGAGGGTCTGGCGATCGCCGATGAGCTCGAGCTTGATCCAGTCCGTCTCCAGCGCCTCGCGCGCCAGTTCCGCGGTCAACAGGGCATCGCGCACCGTCTGGCAGCCGGCCGTGTTGGGCAGCAGGCGACAGCGGCCGCCGAGCACGTCGACGAGGCTCTCCGGATCGCCGGCAACGTCGATCCGACGGATCGAGGCCGTGACGATTTCCGCCCCGCTGGCGTCGATCGCATCGAGCATGACCTGCTGGTTGGGATAGCCCGACGATCCGATCAGGAGCCGCGAGGCGAAGCTGACGCCCGCGATCACCAGCGGATCAGCCCCGTTCGGATTGCCACCGCCGTCAGCCACCGTTCATCACCCTGACCAGTTCGATGCGGTCGCCCGCGGAAAGGGGCGTTTCCGCCCACCGGCGTTTCGGCACGACCGCCCCGTTGAGGGCCGCGGCAAGGCCGCGCGACGGCTGCTCGCCGAGTTCGGCCGCAACCAGGTCGGCGAGGGTTCTCGCCGCGACCGAAACCGAGCGGCCGTTGACCGACAGGGAGAGGCTTT
>CAYNIS010000073.1:10081-11438 GCA_964397055.1 uncultured Rhodospirillaceae bacterium
GGCGGCCGCTGGAACCGGTCGAGGCCGAATGTCTCGATCAACGGGTCGACCGTCCGGTTCAGGATCAGCCCCGCGATCGCATCGGCCGTCACCGGGGCCAGGAGAATGCCGTTGCGGTGGTGGCCGGTCGCAACGACCAGGCCCTCGACCGGGGTTTCCCCGAGGATCGGGGCATCGTCGCGTGAGCCCGGCCGGTGGCCGACCCACATCTCGTCGATCGGCAGCTCCTCGATCCCCGGCAGCGTCCGCCACGCCGCATCCAAAAGCGCATAGACGCCGCCGGCGGTCAGCTGGTCGTCGAAGCCCTTCTCCTCCACCGTGGCACCGACCAGGAGCCGTCCGTCCCGGCGCGGCACCAGGTAGGCCTCGAGCGTCCAGACCAGGCGGGTGATGATCGGAGCCGCCGGGTCCATGCGCAGGCTCAGCATCTGGCCCTTCACCGGCCGGACCGGCGGCACCGCCTCCGGCGGCAGTCCCTCGATGCTGCGCGACCACGCCCCGGCGGCGAGGACCACGACATCGGCTTCGAAAGAGCCCTGGGCGGTGGTGACACCGGTCACGCGCCCTCCGTCGATCTCGATCCGCTCGACCGCGCTGTGTTCATGCAGGCGCCCCCCGGCATGGACGAACGCCGCTTCCAGGGCCTGGACCACCCGCCGGTTCTCGACCTGGGTGTCGAGCGGCGAGCGCACGGCCCCGACCGCCCGCGGCGACAACCCCGGCTCGAGCTTGCGGGCCTCGGTCCCGGTCAGCCAGTCGACGTCGAGGCCGGCGCGCTTCTGGAACTCCAGACGCTGTTTCAGACGGGCGGCGTCATCCTTGGTGAGGGCGACGACCAGGGCGCCCTTGTCCTCCAACCAGACATCCATTCCGCTCGCGGCTTCGAGCTGGGCCGCAAATGACGGCCAGCGATCCCGCGCCTCGACGGTCAGCCGCAGCAGTCCTTCCTCACCCGGCTCCAGCTCCGAGCGCGCGGCGAGCATGCCGGCCGCCGCCCAACTCGCCCCCCGCCCGGCCCGATCGCGCTCGAAGACATCGACGGCACAGCCAGCCGCGGCCAGACGCCAGCCGATCGCGAGGCCCGAGACCCCGCCGCCGATAACTGCGACCCGCATCCCGCTTGCACTTGACACCTATCCCTCCCGCGGCTGCCGGCGGAACGCCGGCCAGTTAGGCTTAGGACATTTCGCGGTGGATCAAAACCGCAAGGCCGCAAGGGTCGTCGGGCAGCGCGATCACCGCCGACGTTTGAGATCGCGGACGGCGAACCGAACCGGGTCGACCGCCACCGCGACCGACCGCGGCACCGGCCAGGGCTCCCCGGTGATCCGGCTTGCGATCAGATCGGCGAGCAGCG
>CAYNIS010000074.1:0-11404 GCA_964397055.1 uncultured Rhodospirillaceae bacterium
TTCCAAGAGATTGTCGGGAGTTGGCAGGGGAGGCTGAGGTCGTGACGGGCGAGCACCTTCTCTCCCCGCGTGCTGGCGAGTTGCTGGATCATTCCGACCCAGTTCAGGATGCGGAACCGAATGTCCGGCTGGACCGGCCGCCTTGGCGGGCTGCCCTCAGGCATCTGGGGAGACGATGTCGCGCAGGCGCCGGCGCGGGCTGGGGGCCGGCCGTTCCGCGTAACCCAGCCGGTAGAGCATCTGCACCTTCGCGTCTCCCTCGATCCCGAGAATGCGGTTCAGTTCGGCCTGGACCTCGGCAACCTCCGGATACTCCTGCAGCGCCTGGCTGACCGGGTGGATCGCGACGCCGAGCGACGCTGCCGTCAGGTCGGTGCGCATATAGGCGCGCCCGGCGGCGAGTTGCAGTTCCCGGCTGTTGGTGGCGCTGGTGATCCAGCCGAAGCCGAAGGTGTCGCGCGCCCAGCCGAGGGCATAGTCGATGCCGCCTTGATAGGCCATCGTGCCCGGCGTCATCGACAGCTCCTTGGTGATCAGGCCGGCCTGGTTCATCAGATAGAAGAACGGGCCGTTGAGGTCGATGCCGTCGCGGTGCCTCGCGATCTCCGCCCCGCCGATGCGCAGGAGGTCGATGCTCTCCTCCAGCGTGCGCGGCGTTTCCATCTCGACCAGCATCGCGCGTTCGGCGATGTCGCGCAGGGTGCTGGCTGTCCGATCGCGCTCGGCCAGCATCCGGGTGAGCCCGGCAACGCCCAGATCGGCCGACAGGGCCGCGGCGTGCTCTCCCGAGAGGGCGCGTTCCGGGTCGTACGGCTCCTTGGTCGAGCGCCGATCGAGGATCGCGCCGAACAGGGGATCGCGCGCCGGTGCCGGCTCCTCGATCAGGTCGATGGTCGCAACCGGCCGCCCGTCCACGGCGTCCGGGCCGAAGCCGCCGTCCGGGAACACGCTGACCGTCGCCGCCTGTCCTCTTTCGGCGAGCGCGATCGTCAACAGCTCCAGGAAGCAGCTGAGGCCGATCAGGACCTGCCGGCCGGGCGGATCGGTCATCGGCAGAAGGCGGTCCATGTCGATCGACAGGGTGAGGCGCGAGGGCTCGGAAAGATCGACCCGCCAGGGCTGGATGTTGTGCGGGTTGGGGGCGAGGATCGCGTAGCTGAGCGCCCACAGCCGGGGATCGTCGAGGTCGATGGGCGGGCCCTGCCAGGCCTCGATCGCTTCCGCCGGCATCGGGTCGAGCCGGCTGATGCCGATGGCGGCGGCGGAGAAGGCGAGGACACCCCCGCCGGCAAGGGTCAGAAGGCGGCGTCGGCTGGTCATCGGATTTCCCTCCCAGAAGGTGCATGCCTCGGAATGTACCACCGATATATATTCTAGGGAATAGGTTTCTCCGGTTGAGCGCCGCCGCGACACCCGCCGGCTGCTCAACTAACCGACAGAACACCGCCTACGCAGCTTCGCGTAGACCGGACGGCGAGTGTGCTTTTTCCCCAAGACGAGCCCATAGCGAGCAGTATGATTAATCCTTCGTTAACCTGGGAGAATCCCGCCAACAAATGTAGATGGCCTTCGTCGGAGCCGCTGGGCGGCCATGCTCGTCAAGCAAAACCTCCATCAAGTCTAAGTCCAAACTCAAAAAAGACTGAAACATACGGTGATATACGTAGCCTCTTTTCTCGATTTTACCCTGGGGAAAATACGAGAAGACGCGTACTGTCTTCGCGTTGACATGTCTTTTAAGGAAATTTAGCTATGAAGCGGATGGATTAAGGAGAACGACCGGGTGTTCGCGAAGGGGTGTCGAGGCAGGCCAAAACGGCCCGCGCGATGAGCCCCTTTCACGCCGCCCGGCTCAAAACAGAACCCGCGCGCGGTCCGATCGGGCTTCGCTTTGAGCCTGATCAGACAACAGACGCGAAAAGCAGGGGACAACGAACATGTCGGTGGAAGTGACGATCAGCGGCGACGGCCAGAGCCAGCACTACACGAAGGACGCGGACCTTACGCCGCTCGGCGATATGAACGGCGGCACGGTCGACCGCGACCATGGTGAGACCGGGTCGGCCCCGACCTCGGAAACCGTGACGGCTTCGGGCTGGAATGCGAACGGCGAGAAGAACGTCTCGGTCGAGGATGTGCCGGACGGCGACGGCGACGTGGAGATCACGGTCGAGAACTTCGTCCATGTCGATGTCGACCTGATGGGCAACGGCGGCGACCACGACGTCACCACCCTCAACGCCAAGCGCGGCAACATCGCCACCGACGACGGTAACGACGAGGTGATGGTGACCACCACCACCAACGGTTCCGGCTGGTCGAACGAATTCCTGATCGACACCGACGGCGGCGACGACGCCGTGACCGTGATCGACGGCGAGGCGCAGGGCGGCGCCGGCATCACCGACGGCCGCCACACCAAGGTCTATGCCGACCTGGGTGAGGGCGACGACACCTTCGTCAACACCACCGAGGCCGAGGACATGGTCATCGGCGGTGCCGGCGACGACACGATCTCCACTGGCGACGGCGAGGACGTCATCTATGGCGACGATGTCGACGCGGGCCCGGGCGAGGAGCTGGTCACCAACGGCGGCTTCGAGAACATGGAAGGCGCCGACGTCAAGTCGACCCATGGCGGCTGGGGGCAGTACCACAGCGTCGAGGGCTGGGAGGCCGAAGGCCCCGCCCCGATCGAACTCCAGTGGCAGAAGCACGGCGGCGTGCCGAACTGGAATGCCGGCGAGGGCGATCCGGAAGGCAACATCGTCGAACTCGACAGCCACGGCGGCACCAGCAACGCCACGCTGACCCAGGAAATCGCGGTGGAGCAGTCCGGCGACCACATGCTGTCGTTCGATTTCGCCAACCGCACCAAGGGGTCGACCACCGACACCAGCCCGTTCAAGGTGACCATCACCGACGGCGACGGCGCGGTCGTCTACGAGAAGGATTTCGCCAACGAAGAGGTCGGCAGCTGGAACGAGTTTTCCGCCCCGGTCCACCTCGAGGGCGGAAAGACCTACACGCTCGCGATCTCTGGCGAGGGCGCTGACGACACCTACGGCGCGCTGCTCGACAACATCTCGCTGAAGGCGAAGGTCGCCGGCGGCGACGACGTGATCAACGCCGGTGACGGCGACGACGTCGTTTACGGCGGCATCGGCGACGACATCATCAACGGCGATCTCGGCACCGTTTCGCTTTCGGGGGAAGGTGGCGACGCCGGCGGCTGGGGCGACTTCGACGTTTATGTCGCCCAGGACGGCAACTCCACCTACACCGACGCCTTTGCGGACAGCGGTCCGACCGCCGTGGTCGAAGAGGACCTGATGCCGAAGGTTCGTCCGGACGCCCGCGACGAGGCCGAGGGTCTCGGCGTCCAGGACGAGGACGGCAACGGCTACAAGAACAAGGACCGCGACGGCAACCCGGAAATCCAGGGCGACGATCGCCTGGTGGTGAAGACCGAGGGTGTGATCGAGGGCGGCAGCTTCTCCGCCAGCCTGCTCTACTCCGCCGAGGGCTCGGGCGAGGCCGGTCGCTACCGTCTGGTCAATGTCGATGAGAACGGCCAGGTCACCGACGGCGGCGAGTGGGTCGAGTTCGCGGCCGACGACAACGGCCATTGGCAGGGCGGCAACAATCCGGGCGTCGACAGCTTCGACATCACGGTGCCGGAGGGGACATCCTACAACGGCATCGAATTCTCCGGCGTGGAATACACTGGCGGCGACGCCAAGGACTACCTCCTGAAGGCGCTCGACCTGAAGGTTGCGGTCGAGGGCGCGGGTGACGACACCCTCGACGGCCAGGCCGGCCATGACACCATCAACGGCGGTGCCGGCGATGACACCATCTACGGCGATGGCGCTCAGAAGACCGTCACGACCTACGGCGACGAGCTGATCGTCAACGGCGGCTTTGAGCTCGATGCCGGTACCGGCATCAGCAACAAGGGCTGGGGGCAGCAGATGGCCGCCCCGACCGGTTGGACCGCCGACAACGAAACCGGTGGCGACTACGCGCAGATCGTCTCCACCCCGAACAGCTCGGACGGCACCTACTTCGGCACCGAGTTCAAGGATGGTTCCTGGATCGACCTCAACGGCAACAACCAGGGCGCCTTCACGCTCAGCCAGGAAGTGGCGGGCACCGAGGCCGGCCAGACCTACAAGCTCAGCTTCGATGCCGGCTACCACCGGGCCGAGGGCGAGGGTCCGCTCCAGGGCGACTTCAAGGTCTACTGGAACGGCCAGGAGGTTGCGGAGGTCGACTTCGAGGGCGTGCCGGAGGATGAGTGGGGCAGCTACTCGTTCGAGGTGACCGGCACCGGGCCGGGCGACACGCTGACCTTCGTCAGCCTCGACGACGGCTGGACCGGCGCCAACCTCGACAACGTCTCGCTGAAGGCGGTGAACGTCGAAACCCTGGCGACCGACGCCTACTGCCACACCGTCCAGGTCGGTGAGACCATCAAGTTCGGCGGTGACGATTTCCTGCGCGACGACCAGGCCTGGGAAGGCGACGTGACGCCGGAACTGGGCAAGGTCACCGTATCGCTCGACGACAAGAACCTCGACGCCCACTCGGCGACGATCAACCTGTCGGGTGTGGAAGAGGGCGAGACCGTCCAGGTCACCCTGTTCGACGGCAAGTCCTGGCAGGTGACCGAGGTCAAGGTGCCGGAAGTGATGGCGGATGGCACCGCCACCCTGACCGTCACCAGCGACAAGCCGTTCGACGGCATGACCATCCAGGCGATGCCGATGAACGGCGAGCCGCTGCCGGACAGCGCGGTCAAGACCGCCGAGGCCAACCGCAGCGAAGTCACCGTTGAAAGTGTCACCTTCCACGTTGCCGGCAACGATGTCCTCAACGGTGGCGCCGGTGACGACGACATCTTCGGCGGCGACGGCAAGGACCTGCTGATCGGCGGCGAGGGCAACGACGTCCTCGACGGCGGCCGCGGCGTCGACACCGCGAGCTACGAGGACAATGCCGGCGGTGTCTACGTCGACCTGCACGAGGGCGTTGCCGAGGAGATGGGCGCCAGCCAGGACGTCAGCCAGGGCAGCGTCGCGAGCGAAGACACCCTGGTTTCGATCGAGAACGTCAAGGGTTCCGACTTCGGCGACGAAATCTACGGCAACGACGCCAACAACAAGCTCGAGGGTGGTGCCGGCGACGACATCATCTGGGGCGATGCCGACCCGGCCTTCGGCCACGACACCACGGACCTCACCGGCACCGCGACGGCGCACAAGTACATCGTCCATGCCGATGGCCAGACCGTCTCCACCGAGAAGGGCGATGGCGACAAGCCGAAGCAGGGCGGCAAGCTGACCGAAGAGCTTGATGGCGGCGGTGTGCTCGGCGTCGAGGCGATCGAGGGCATGGTCAATGTCCACGGCGGTGAAGGCCTGGGCGCCTACTCCGATCACGACCACCACTCCTCCGAGCAGAAGGGGATCAGCGAGGGCGAGGGCCTGGTCTTCAAGATCGGGGAAACCGACGACTTCAACTCGGCCTTCGACGGCACCCTGCATCTCCAGCGCCTCGGCGCCGGCGAGCAGGCGGTCGTGACCCTGCTGCGCGACGGCCAGGTCGTCGGTCAGCAGACGGTCGACGGTGTCGACGACGGCAACAAGTCGGACGTCTCGGTCGACCTGTCGAACGGCCTGTCCACCGGGGAGGCGTTCGACACGGTGAAGGTCGAGGCTGTCGGCGATGCCAAGTTCTTCTTCAAGAAGGTCGAACTGGACGCGGTGACCTCGACCGCCGGCTCCAATGACAAGCTCTACGGCGGCGAGGGCGATGACATCCTGGTCGGCGGCGGCGGCAAGGACCTTCTGGTCGGCGGCAGCGGTGCCGACGTGATCGATGCCGGCTCGGGCAACGACAAGATCAAGGGCGGCCTCGTCGAGGGCGACGTCATCGACGGCGGCTTCGGCAATGATACCGTTTCCTACGCGGGCAACACCGCCGATGGGTCGGGGCTGCGCATCGATCTGAACGGCGGCTACGCGGTCAGCCGTGACGACTACCAGGCAGACGCCGACAAGAAGGTCGACGACCTCACCACCGACACCCTGATCAATGTCGAGAACGCGGCCGGCTCGAAGCACGCCGACACGCTGATTGGCACCGACGGCAACAACAACTTGTCCGGCAACCGGGGCAACGACCTGCTCAAGGGCGGCGACGGCAACGATGTCCTCAAGGGCGGCCAGGGTAGCGACTTCCTGGATGGTGGCGAGGGTGGCTCGGACACCGCGGACTTCTCGGACGTCCGCAACAAGGACGGCCAGGGCATCACGGTCGACCTGTCGGACAAGAACCACAACGACTACGTGAAGGTCGATGTCGAGCGCGGCAAGAACAACACGTCGGAAACCGACACTCTGCTCGACATCGAAAACATCAAGGGTACCCGCTACGACGACAACATCACCGGCGACGAGGGCGCCAACAAGCTCTCGGGTGGCGGCGGTGACGACGTTCTCGACGGCGGGGCCGGCAACGATCTGCTCAAGGGCGGTCGCGGCGACGACATCCTGATCGGCGGCGACGGTGCCGACCGCCTGCTCGGCGGCCGTGACAACGACGTCCTGGTCTTCGACGAGAGCGACTTCTGGACCGATGACGGCGACGAAATCGTCTACATGAAAAAGAAGGGCGAAGACGTCACCATGCAAACCCGCGAGGGGATGCTTGCGGACGACAGCGTCCAGGCCGCCGGCGATGTGGCCAAGGCGAGCTATCTCGACAGCAAGGCCGGGCGCCTCGCCAAGCTTGATGACCGGCAGGAGAGCCTCAACGAGAAGCTGAACGACAATCCGGATCACAACAAGGCCGACCGCTGGGAGAACCAGCTGGAGCGTGCAGAGGCCCAGGAAGCCCGCATCTACGAGCAGGCCGACAACCGCGAAGCCCGGGCCGAATCTAAGGCGATCAAGGAAGAGTACGGCCGGGAGCAGGCCATCTATGACGGCGGCAAGGGCTTCGACGCGCTCGACCTGACCGGCGCCACCGTCACCCGGGAAATCGACCTGACCGGCGGCAAGATCCGCGGCATCGAGGCGATCGTCGACACCGACGGCGACCGCAACGCCAGCGCCAAGGTGAGCCTGGACGAAATCTTCCGGGAGAGCGACAGCGACAACAAGAACAACAAGAAGGTCGATGACGCGTTCGACGACACCTTCCTGGCGATCGGTCTCGACACCCTCACCGTCGACGGCAAGTCGGGCAAGAAGTGGGGCGAAAGCACCCTCGCGAACTCCGCCTACGATGCAGGCGGCGACGCCAAGCTGACCCTCGACGAAGTGCTCGGTGCGGACAAGCTGGCCGAGTTCCTGGGCAGCAATGTCGGCGTCGACGCCAGCACCATCGAGGTCAACGTCTACACCTTCACCAACAAGCACGGTCAGGAGGTGACGGTGATCACCGACGTCGGCACCACGGTGAACGACGGCGACAACCTCTACGATCTGGGCGTCTGATCCTTCATCTCTCTACAGCGTTTTTTCGGGGCGAAAGCATGGCTTTCGCCCCTTTTTCTTTGCGCATTTCCGCTTGATGCCGCGGCCGGTCAGGCGCCCCACCACGGGTCTCCCGCCGGGCCAAGCATAGCCGGTCAAACAGCCAGTTCTGACGGCCACCACAACCGCCGGTTCGCCGCGTCCGGCGTTGTCAAAAAAGTGCAACCATCTCTAATTCTTTGTTAAAACAGATATTTTATGCACCGACACCCTATACGCCGACGATACCACGTCCCAATACGACCCGAATTCAACCGCGGCCGGCGGCAGCTGGGAGAATGAGGAGTTCGGCGCGACCGATGCCGACCAGGCCGCGAGAGAGTCGGGCGACGACTGGGTCGATGGCGGCGAGGGCGACGACACCATCTACGGCCGCGGTGGCAATGACCACCTCATGGGCGGCACCGGTGACGACGAGATCCATGGCGGCGTCGGCGTTGACACCATCGACGGCGGCGAGGGCAACGATGACCTGCGCGGCGGCCGCGGCAACGACATCATCGAAGGCGGCGCCGGCAATGACACCATCTACGGTGATGCCGACGCCACCGGGCTTGCCAGCACCACGGTCACCGGCACGGCGACGTCGCACAAGTACATCGTTCATGCCGATGGCCAGCACGTCGCCACCGAGAAGGGCGACAGTGACAAGCCGAAGCAGGGCGGCAAGCTGACCGAGGAACTGGACGGTGGCGACGTGCTGTCGGTCCAGGCGACCGAGGGCATGGTCAATGTGCACGGTGGTGAGGGCCTCGGGGTCTACTCCGACCATGACAACCATTCGTCCGACAACAAGGCGATCAGCGACGGCGAGGGGCTCGTCTTCAAGATCGGCGAGCAGGAGGCGTTCAATTCCGCTAGCGGCGGCAACCTTCACCTGCAGCGCCTGGATGCCGGTGAGACCGCGCAAGTCACGCTCCTGCGCGACGGCGACATCGTCGGTCAGCAGACCGTTGTCGGGAACGACCTGACCGACAAGTCGGATGTCCATGTCGACTTGTCGGTTGGTTTGTCCGCCGGGGAGGCCTTTGACACCATCAAGGTCGAGACGGTCGGCAGCGGTCAGTTCTACTTCAAGGGCATCTCGCTCGACGCGGTCACCACCACCGCCGGGTCCGATGACCGGCTACTCGGTGGCGCCGGCGACGACGACATCTACGGCGGCGGCGGCAACGACGTCCTCAAGGGCGGCAGCGGTGTCGACGACCTCTACGGCGGATCCGGCAACGACCGCCTCAAGGGCGGCAAGGAGTGGGGCGAGACCATCGACGGCGGCTTCGGCACCGATACCGCCGACTACTCCGGCGGCACCGCCGAGGGCACCGGCCTGCGGATCGACCTCAATGCCGGCTATGCGATGAACCGCGACGCATTCCAGGACAAGGACACGCGGCACGATCCGGAACTGAGGGACGAACTGGTCTCGATCGAGAACGCCAACGGGTCGAAGTACAACGACACCATCGTCGGCAACGACGCCGACAACGTCCTGCGCGGCGGGGCTGGCACCGATCACCTCCATGGCGGGGAAGGGTCCGATACCGCCGACTTCCGGGACGTCCGCAACGACAGCGGTACCGGTATCGAGGTCGATCTTTCCGAGACTGGCAATAGCGGCTTCAGCGCCGTTCGCATCGAGCGGAAGAACGGCGCCACCGAGACCGACTACCTGAAGGACATCGAGAACGTTCGCGGCACTCGCTACGACGACAACATGACCGGCAACGACTCCGACAACACCTTCAACGGTGGGCGCGGCAACGATGTCCTCGACGGCGGTGGCGGTGACGACGTCCTGAAGGGCGGCAAGGGCGATGACCACCTGTTCGGCGGCACCGGCGATGACGTCCTCAAGGGCGGCAAGGGTGACGACAGGCTCTACGGCGAGGCCGGAGAGGACCTGCTGAAGGGCGGCAAGGGCGACGACTTCCTGGACGGCGGCGAGGGGGCGGACCGGCTCCTCGGCGGCAGCGGCAACGACGTCCTGGTCTTCGACGAGGCCGACTTCTGGACCGATGACGGCGACGACATCGTCTACATGAAGAAGAAAGGGCGCGACGAGAACGGTGACCGCTATGAGGTCACCATGGAAACCGAACAGGCCATGGAGGCCTCGGTCGCTAGTGACGCCCAGGCTGCCTATGACGCGAGCATTGCTCACTCTCTCTCAAAGGGTAAGGCTGCCAACCTCGGTCTCACCACAGCAGCCGACCTGGTGGATAGTGGTCACGGATGGGCCCAGCGGCAGGAAGCTAAGGCCGGTCGCGCGATGGATCGGGCCGAGTCCAAGGCGATCAAGGAAGAATACGGGCGCGAGCAGGCGACCTATGACGGCGGTCGCGGGTTCGACGCGCTCGACGTTACCAACGCTTTGGGCAATCGTGAGATCGACCTGACTGGCGGCAAAATCCGCGGCATCGAGGCGGTGGTCGACACCGGCAACCGCGATGTCGAGGTCAAGGTCAGCCTGGACGAGATCTTCCGGGAGAGCGACAGCGACAACAAGAACAACAAGAAGGTCGACGACCCGTTCGACGACACCTTCCTCGCCCTCGGCCTCGAGACGCTGACCGTCGACGGCAAGGGCAACAAGGGCTGGGACAAGGTTGACCTCGACGACACCAAGACCTTGGACGAGGTCCTGGACGGCGACGCGCTGGAACAATTCCTGGCCGCCAATGTCGGTGTGAACGCCAGCATGGAGGTTCACGTTTACACCTTCGTCGACAAGAAGGGGAACGACGTCACCATCATTACTGACGCCGATACCAAGCTCGACATCACCACCGACGTCGATGACATGATCGTCGCCTGATAGATCGCATTTTCCTCTCTTTTGGCGGGCGGAAGCATGGCTTCCGCCCGCCTTTCTTTGGGCACTCCCGGAACATGCCGCGCGCCCGCGCGTCCTCTGCTAGACTGGAAGGTGAGGCGGGCGTTAGCGCCCGCGCCCCGCCATGCCACCCCGAGACCGTTCGACACCCGCGCCCATGGCCAAGGAAGCGCCCAAACTGCCCACCGTCGCCGGCCTGATGTTCGGCGGGCCGATGACCTTCGTCGCGATGTTCTCGGTCGCCGTGAACATGCTGGCCCTGACCCAGCCGATCTTCACGTTGCAACTGTTCGGCCGGGTGCTGACATCCGGCAGCGTCGAAACGCTGTCCCTGCTGTTCCTGCTCGCGACCGGCGCCCTCATGGTCATGGCGTTCCTCGACTTCGCCCGCGCGCGCATCCTCCAGCGCATGGCACTGGCGTTCGAGAACCGCTGGGCGCCGATCGTGCTCGCCACCTCGATCGAACGCGGGGCGAAGGGCAGCGACCACTCAACCCAGCCGATGCAGGACCTGACGGAGGTCCGCAACGTCATTTCCCAGCCGGCCTTCCTGGCGTTCTACGACGCGCCGTGGTCGCCGCTCTTCCTCTACATCCTCTATCTCGTCCACCCCTGGGTCGGCTACACGGCGACCGCGGCCTGCGTCATCCTGTTCATCCTCGCCTTTATGAACCTGATGGCGGCCAAGCGCCCCCAGGACGAGGCGTCGAAGGCGGACGTCGCCGCCGCCGGCCGGGTCAACGACTACCTGCGCAACGCGGAGGTGATCCGGGCGCTGGGCATGACCGGCACGGTCCAGCACCGCTGGCGGGAGGAGAGCGACCGCGCGCTCAGCGTCCAGGACAAGATCTTCGGCCGCCTCGGCGGCGTGTCCGCACTCACCAAGTTCGCGCGCATGCTGATGCAGATGGCGATCATGGGGCTCGGCGCGTTCCTGGTGTTGCAGAACCAGATGTCCGCCGGCGGCATGATCGCCGGATCGATCATCATGGCCCGGGCCCTCGCGCCGCTGGAACAGGCGGTCGGC
>CAYNIS010000075.1:0-11390 GCA_964397055.1 uncultured Rhodospirillaceae bacterium
CCTGAGCAAGGTCGCCCACGGCGTGCGTGCGCGGCGCGACGAGCTGGCCACGGTCGAGCATCACATCCGCCAGTTGACCAAGGCGCAGGAGCGCTTCCGGCGCGCCATGCGGGACGCCTGCCGCGACAGCATCGGCTGGGACAGCCTCTCCGACGGCTTCTGCCGCTATGTCGAAGCGACGGCGCGACAGTCGGAGCATCGGATGGGCCAGCTCCGGAAGGCGATGTCGCGGCTGACCGACGCGGTCCTGTTGAGTGCCGAGATGGACGGCCGCCAGCCACCGGTCCTCATCCTCGCGATGGACGACGCGCTGAACGAAGCGGTCGGGGACGCCGGCAACCAGACCAAGTCGGTCGAGCTTGTCTGCCGCTGACCGCGATCCGCGTCGTTACGCGAACAGCGCCTCCAGCCCGGTGCCGGCGAGGACGGCATCCAGCCGGCCGCGGTCCCGGTCATCCAGGCTGGCATAGCTGTTGCGCAAGGCCGAGACGCACTTCGCCTGATAGGGGAAGGGCTGCTGCACCCAGGGCTTGCCGTCGACCGTGAGTTCGACCTTCTCTGCGCCGTCGTTGATCGCCCTGGCGTTGGCCAGCATCACCGGCACGTAGGTGCGCCCCATCTCGGCGAGGAAGGCGGTGAGCGTCTCCGGTACGTTGCCGGCGTCGATCCACGGGCTGGGTTCCAGGCCGGAAAGATCCTCCATCACCTCCGTCCAGGCGTAGACGCGCGGGCTGATGCGCATCGTGACCTCGGCCGGGGTCGGGTCGAACTTGGCGAGCTGGGTCAGCTGGCCGAACAGCGCGAAATCGCAGGATGACGGCCGATCGCCCAGGACATAGGGCTGGCCGGTCAGATGGGCGTCCATCAGCTTCAGGAACCGCTCGTAGCTGCCCTCGATCACCGGCGCCGTCGTGTCGTTGGAGCCGACGACGTAGAGCCGGTTGACCTGGCGGTCGCGGATCGCCTGCTTGATCGGCTCGACCTCCGCCTCCGGCACGTCGATCCCGCTCCAGCGCGGCAGAATCTCGCCGCCCTTGTGGACGTCGGCGGCGTAGTGCCAGCGATAGTGGAACATCGCCTTGGTCAGCCATTCGTCGCCGTAATCCTCGATCAGTTCGTCGAGGAAGCGGATGACCGGGTCGGTCGGCACGATCTCGCGGCCGGGATACTCGCGCTCCAGACGCCGGATGATCGGGGTCGAATCGACGGCCGGGTCGAGGCCGCCCTCGACCCCCTCGAAATAGAGGGTCGGAAGCAGCCAGACCTTCGGCTGCGGCAGGTCGGCCGGGGGTTTGCGGATGGAGGTGATGCGAAATCGATAGGGGATGCGCCGGTAGCGGAGCACCGAAAGCATCTTGCGGGTGTACGGCGAGCCGGGGGCCCCGACGATCAACAGTGGCTCGGTCATCCTCGTTCCTCCCGATGGGTCTCTTATCGCTTACCCATCGGAAACAGGAACAGGGTGCCGTGTCCAGTCGCGCCAGGCCTTCAGACGCCCCGGACCTCAGTAGCCCCGGACCTCAGTCGCCCAGGCCGGCAGCGAAAGCGGCCGAGGATGCCGCCTGGCCTCCCGCCTGATTGCCGAGCGCCGACAGCGCCGTCTCGACGATGTGGCGAGCGGAAAGGCCGGCCTCCTCGTACTGCTTTTCCGGCTTGTCATGGTCCTGGAAGATGTCGGGGAGGACCATCGGACGGACCTTGAGCCCCATGTCGAGCTGGCCGGTCATCGCGAGGTTGTGCAGCACGAACGACCCGAAGCCGCCGATCGAGCCTTCCTCGATGGTGATCAAGACCTCGTGGTGGCGGGCGAGCTGGGTCACCAGGTCCATGTCGAGCGGCTTGGCGAAGCGCGCATCGGCGACCGTGGTGGTCAAGCCCTTGGCCGCCAGGTCCTCCGCCGCCTTCAGGCATTCGGCGAGGCGCCCGCCGTAGCTGAGAAGCGCGATCTTCCACCCCTCGCGCAGGACACGACCCTTGCCGATGGGCAGCACCTCGCCGCGTTCCGGCATGTCGACGCCGATGCCCTCACCGCGCGGGTAGCGGAAGGCGGACGGGCAGTTGTCGAGGCTGGCGGCGGTGGCGACCATATGCACCAGTTCGGCCTCGTCCGCCGCGGCCATCAGCACGAAGTTCGGCAGGCAGCCGAGATAGGCGATGTCGAAAGCACCGGCATGAGTCTGGCCGTCGGCGCCGACCAGGCCGGCACGGTCGATCGCGAAGCGCACCGGCAGGTTCTGGATCGCGACATCGTGGACGACCTGGTCGTAGCCGCGCTGCAGGAAGGTCGAATAGATGGCCGCGAACGGACGGTAGCCCTCGGTCGCGAGGCCGGCGGCGAAGGTGACCGCATGCTGTTCGGCGATGCCGACGTCGAAGGTGCGGTCCGGGTACTTGTCGCCGAAGATGTTGAGCCCGGTGCCGTCCGGCATCGCCCCGGTGATGGCGACGATCTTGTCGTCTTCCTCGGCAAGCTGGACCAGGGAGTTGGCGAAGACCTTGGTGTAGCTCGGCGCGTTCGCCTTCGGCTTCGACTGGGTGCCGGTCACCACGTCGAACTTGGTCACCCCGTGGTACTTGTCGGACGAGCTTTCGGCCGGCGGATAGCCCTTGCCCTTCTGGGTGACGCAGTGGACCAGGACCGGACCGTCGGGATGGCCGTCGCGGATGTTGGTCAGCACCGGCAGGAGGTGGTCCAGATTGTGACCGTCGATCGGGCCGACGTAGAAGAAGCCCATCTCCTCGAACAAGGTGCCGCCGGTGATCATGCCGCGGGCATATTCCTCCGCCCGGCGCGCGGCGTTACGCAAGGTGCGCGGGAAGTGTTCCGAAAGGTCCTTCATCGCGTGGCGGAGCGACATGTAGGACCGGGAGGAGATCAGCCGCGACAGATACGCGCTCATCGCGCCCACCGGCGGGGCGATCGACATGTCGTTGTCGTTCAGGATGACGATCATCCGGCTGTCCATGGAGCCGGCATTGTTCATCGCCTCGTAGGCCATGCCGGCACTCATCGCCCCGTCGCCGATGACGCAGATGATGTTGTTGTCGCCGCCCGAGAGGTCGCGGGCGACCGCCATGCCGAGGCCGGCCGAGATCGAGGTCGAGCTGTGCGCCGCCCCGAACGGGTCGTATTCGCTTTCCGAGCGCTTGGTGAACCCGGAAAGGCCGCCGCCCTGGCGCAGGGTGCGGATGCGGTCGCGCCGGCCGGTCACGATCTTGTGCGGATAGCACTGGTGGCCGACATCCCAGATCAGCCGGTCCGCGGGCGTGTTGAAGACGTAGTGGACGGCGACGGTGAGTTCGACGACGCCGAGGCCGGCCCCCAGGTGGCCGCCGGTCACGGAGACCGCATCGATGGTTTCCGCCCGGAGCTCATCGGCGAACTGGCGCAAATCCTCGGGCTGGAGCTTCCGAAGATCGGCGGGCACGGTCACCTTATCGAGCAGGGGCGTCGACGGGGGCATCCGGTCTCTCCTCAAGAACGCCGTTCCACGACGAAACGGGCAACGTCACGCAAGTTGTCGGCGCGGTCATCGAAATGCGCCAGGTACTGGACCGCCTGGTCGGCCAGCCGGTCGGCCTGCGCGCGGGCACCTTCGACGCCGAGGATCGACACGAAAGTCGCTTTTCCCCTGGCGTCGTCCTGCCCGACCTGCTTGCCGACGTCGGCTTCCGACCCGGTTACATCAAGAAGATCATCAGCGATCTGGAATGCAAGGCCGAGGTCGGTCGCGTAGCCGTGCAGGGCCAGCCGCTGATCCGCACTGGCCTGTGCGAGAATCGCCCCGGATGTCGCTGAAAACGCGATCAAAGCCCCGGTTTTCATGCGTTGCAAACGGGTCACGGTGGCTGCGTCGAATTCGCGCGTCTCGGCGATCAGGTCCAGCATCTGGCCGCCGACCATGCCGGCCGGGCCGGCGGCGGTCGCCAGCGCCTTCACGAGTTCGGTTCGCACCATCGGACTGGCGTGTGTGTCCTGGTCCGCCAGGATCTCGAATGCATAGGTCAGGAGACCGTCGCCCGCGAGGATCGCGATCGCCTCGTCGAATTCCTTGTGGACGGTGGGCTTGCCGCGGCGCAGGTCGCTGTCGTCCATCGCCGGCAGGTCGTCGTGGACGAGCGAATAGCAATGGACCAGTTCGATCGCTACCGCGACGCGCATCGCCGTGTCGATCGACTGGTTGAACAGGCGCGCGCTTTCCAGCACCAAATACGGGCGCAGCCGCTTGCCGCCGTTCAGCGTCGCATAGCGCATCGCCCGCCAAAGCGGGGCTTCAATCTGGTCGGGTTCCGGCAGCACGCCTGCGAGCGCGTCGGTGACCCGAGCCGCCGCATCCGCCATCGACTGCTTCAACGTTTCGGCGCTCACGGGAGGATCGCGTCCCGGCGAGCCAAGCCGCGTTCGGCCTTCGGGCAGGTGTCATCGCAATCGTGACGGAGGAAACTACGACAGGGATCCGGCGACACCGTTCTCATGCATCCACATAGACCGCGGCAACGCGAGCCGCACCAAGGCCGCCGCACCAGGTCGGTTCGGCCGTCGTTCACCCAGCGCGTGTTCTTTCGGAACGCGCGCACACCAATCGGGTCTGAGCACTTTCCGAACCGCCGGGCGTAGCCCGTCCGGCTGGAAAATACTCTCGCCGCCCGGAACGTCCTTCGAGGCCGCTGCTGCGCGCTGGCGAGACCGAAACTTACCGCGAGGAGCGCTCCCGCGACAGCTAATTCCAAAGGCGGCAGCACATGCCATGGCTTGGCCGCGCCCGTCAAGCATCGCCCCCGCGGCCGGCCGGGATGTCCGCGGCCTGATTGCCGGCTCCGGCGGCCGCCAAGACCCTAGAGGTTGTGGCGTCATTTTGTTGCGCGCGGGCATCACTTGTCGAAAACGTCAGAGCTGCCCGGGTTGCGCTGTGGCCTGACATACACGACGTGGGAAGGGTTTAGGGTATAGACGAGCGGGGTCGGTATGCCGTACCGAGCCTGTCCCTCCCTGATCGGGATCGATGACGCCCGGCCGGGAGGGCGGTCGCCACACCGGCGGCCGACGGGTACACCCTTGGCGGACGGGAGTGGACGTTGATGGATCAGGCCAGCGCGCAACACACGGCCGGCAATCCGGGGGCTGGCGATCCGGCGGCGCAGGCCGACGCACCGCTCCAGGTGGTGCTCGCCCAACCGCGGGGCTTTTGCGCCGGCGTCGTCCGGGCTGTCGACATCGTCGAACGGGCGCTCGATATCTACGGCCCGCCGGTCTATGTCCGCCACGAGATCGTCCACAACCGACATGTCGTGGAAACGCTGAAGGCGCGCGGCGCCCGTTTCGTCGAGGAGGTCGACGAGATCCCCGAGGGCGCGGTGACCGTGTTCAGCGCGCACGGCGTCTCCGCCCGGGTCGAGGGCGATGCCCAACTGCGCGACCTCCACGTCATCGATGCGACCTGCCCCTTGGTCACCAAGGTCCACAAGGAAGGCCAGCGCTACGCCACGCGCGGCTACGAGGTCGTGCTGATCGGCCACCCGGGTCATCCGGAGGTCGAGGGCACGGTCGGCCAGATCGAGGGCACGGTGCACATCGTGTCCGACCTCGCCGATGTCGAAGCACTCGCCCCGGCGGATCCGGCGAAGCTCGCCTACGTCACCCAGACCACGCTGTCGGTGGACGACACGCGCGAGATCATCGCAGCCCTGACCCGCCGTTTCCCGGCCATTGTCGGCCCGGACGTCAAGGACATCTGCTACGCCACCCAGAACCGGCAGACCGCCGTGCGCAAGCTTGCCGAGGAGGTCGACCTGATCCTGGTGGTGGGCGCGCGCAACAGCTCCAATTCCAACCGGCTGCGGGAGATCGGCCAGGACATGGGCCGGCCGAGCTACCTGATCGAGGATGCCTCCGCGCTTGATCGCGCCTGGCTCGACGGGGTGACCCGCGTCGGGGTGACCGCCGGTGCCTCCGCACCGGAGGCGCTGGTCCAGGATGTCATCTCCCGGCTAGCCGAATGGCGTCGCATTTCGGTCCAGATCCTCGATGGCATCGAAGAGAACGTGCATTTCAAGCTGCCGGCGGAGCTGATCCGCGAAGCGGCGGCAACCGCCTGATAACCGTTTGAGGTTCAGGCTGCGGTTCCTGCCGGCAGCCGGCTCACAACTCGCGTCGTTCCCGTCCGTCGGTTCCCGGCGGTCGGTCATCCCGAAGTCACAAGAGATTTGGAGGCATCCCGGTGGGCGTCCCCTTGCGTCAGCAACTTGCGGTCGGTTGGTACGTGATGAAGCAGACCCTGATGGGTCGCAAACGCTACCCTCTTGTGCTGATGCTGGAGCCGCTGTTCCGCTGCAACCTCGCCTGTGCCGGCTGCGGCAAGATCGACTATCCGGATGCGATCCTGAACCGGCGCCTCTCGGTCGAGGACTGCCTCGCCTCGGTCGATGAGTGCGGCGCGCCGATGGTCGCCATCCCGGGCGGCGAGCCGTTGCTGCACAAGGACATCGGCAAGATCGTCGAGGGCATCGTCGCCCGCCGGAAGTTCGTGTCGCTGTGCACCAACGCGATGCTGCTGGAAAAGAAGCTCGATCTGTTCACGCCCTCCCCATACCTCTTCTTCTCCGTCCATCTCGACGGCCTCAAGGAGGAGCACGACGCCTCGGTCTGCCAGGACGGCGTGTTCGAACGCGCGGTGAAGGCGATCAAGGCCGCCAAGGAACGGGGCTTCCAGGTCAACGTCAACGCCACCATCTTCGACGGCGCCAAGCCGGACCGGGTTGCCGCTTTCCTCGACTACGCCCGCGACCTCGGTGTCGGCGGCGTCACGATCTCCCCCGGTTTCGCCTATGAGCGCGCACCGGACCAGGAACACTTCCTCAATCGCAAGAAGACCAAGGAGCTGTTCCGGGCGATCCTGGCCCAGGGGAAGGGCCGGAAGTGGCCGATCAGCCATTCCGACCTCTATCTCGACTTCCTCGCCGGCAATCAGACGTATCGCTGCACGCCGTGGAGCATGCCGACCCGCAACATCTTCGGCTGGCAGAAGCCCTGCTACCTCCTGAACGAGGGCTATGCCCGGACCTTCAAGGAGCTGATGGAGGAGACCGACTGGGACGGCTACGGCACCGGCAACTACGAGAAGTGTGCCGACTGCATGGCCCATTGCGGCTATGAGGGCACGGCCGTCACCGATGCGGTGAAGAACCCGCTCAAGGCCTTCTATGTCTCGATGCGCGGGGTCCGCACCGAGGGCGAGATGGCGCCGGAAATCCCGCTCGAGGGCCAGCGCAAGGCGGAGTACGTGTTCGAGAAGGTCGTCGAATCGGCGATGGAAGAGACGCCGGCTCCTGAGAAAGTGCGCAAGTCCGCGTGATCGGTCAGGGCTGACCGACAGGGTTCTTCGCGGCCCCGCGGCAACCGGTTGCGGGGCCGCGCGCGTGTCAGGCGGCTGACTGGGTCGCGGCCGTGCCTTCGATCCCGCTCGACGGCGGGGTGCGCGATCCCTTGCGGATCTCGTCGATCGCGATCGCGATGTCCTCTGTCTTCATGCCGACGCTGTCGAGCACCGCCCAGCCGAGTTGCAGGCTCGCCTCCAGCGTCTCCGGGACGACCATGCTGGCGCCCGCCTCCATCAGTTCCCAGCCGTGGCGCTGGTCGCGGGCGCGCGCGAGGATCAGGAGGTCGGGGTAATCCGCCCTTAGGAGGGAGACGACCCGCTGGGCGAATGCCGGCTGGTCGATGGTGACCACGACCGCCCGCGCGTTCTCCACCTTGGCGTGGTTCAGGACGTCGTTCTGGGTGACGTTGCCGTAGAAGGCGAGCCAGCCGTCGCGCCGCGCGGCCGCCACAGTGCCGGCGTCGAGATCGAGCGCGATATAGGGGATGTGCCGTTCGTGCAGCAGCCGGGCGACGATCCGGCCGACCCGGCCGAAGCCAGCGATGATGACGTGCCCGTGCAGGTCCCGGACCTCTTCCGACAGATCGTCGGAACCGGCGTCGAGCTTGGCCTCCAGGCTCTCGCCCCACAGGCGGCCCAGCATGGAGAGAATCGGGGTGATCGCCATGGTGATGGCGACGGTGACCACCAGAAGCTGCTTGATCTCCGCCGTGATGACCCCCTGGTCGGTGGCCAGGGTGAACAGGACGAAGCCGAATTCGCCGCCCTGGCTCAGGAGCAGGCCCGAGCGGGCGGCGAGCGGCAGCGGCAGATCTGACAGCCGGCACAGCAGTACCAGGATCATCGCCTTGATGATGATGATGCCGGCGACCAGCGCCACGATCGCGTCGGCCTCCGCCCAGATCACCATCGGGTCGATGCGCATGCCCACGGTCATGAAGAACAGGCCGAGGAAGATGCCGCGATAGGGTTCGATGTCGGCCTCGACCTGATGGCGATACTCGGTCTCCGCGATCAGGATGCCGGCGAGGAACGCGCCGAGCGCCATGGAAAGGCCGACCTCCTCGGTCGCGTAGCCGGTGCCGAGGGCGACCAGCAGGGCAAGGGCGGCGAAGACCTCCCGGTTCTGGCTGACCGCCACGAGCCGGAAGACGTGTCGCAGGATGAAGCGCCCGATCAGGACGATCGCGACGACCAGCCCGGCGGCTTCGGCCATCGCGATCAACGCGGTGTAGGAGATCGACATGTTCTCCTGGCCGATCACCGGCACCAGCGCCAGCAGCGGAGCGACCGCCAGATCCTGGAACAGCAGGATCGCGATCGTCACGCGGCCGATGCGGGCGACGACCTCGCCCCGCTCCGAGAGGGTCTGCAGCACGATCGCGGTCGACGACAGGGCGAGCCCGGCGCCGGCGATGACCGCGGCGGCCGGCGGCAGCCCCAACAGGTGCCCGATCACGGCGAGTGCGGTACCGGTGACCAGCACCTGTGCCGCCCCGAGGCCGAAGATCAGGCGCCGCATGGTGCGCAGACGTTCGATCGACAGCTCGAGGCCGAGGGTGAACAGCATGAAGACGATGCCGAATTCGCCGAGCGCGCTCGCCTCCGTCGGATCGGGCACGACTCCCAGGGCATAGCCGCCGATCACCCAGCCGGCGATCAGATAGCCGAGCACGGAGCTCAGGCCCAGGACACGTGCCACCGGCACGGCAGCGACGGCGGCTGCCAGAAGCAGAAGCACCGTTTCCAGCAGGTCATGCATGAATGACGGGCCCAGTTGCGGCGCGGGGGCGGCCGGTTCTTCGCCGCTCTTCCCCATGGCGCGGCCAGGGTACCCCATTTCCGCCGGCAGGGGGGCAAATAACCCCTGATGGGGTGTTGGATCCTCGGATCGTCCCCGGATCGTCCCGGATCGGCATGACGACGGCATCCGCCGGGGGTGCGGGCCACCGCGAGCCGCCCGGGCCACCGCAAGCCGCCCGGGCCACCGCAATCCGCCCGGGCCACCGCAATCCGCCCGGGCCACCGCAATCCGCTCTGGCCCCGACGGATGAGCCGTCGGCCGCCCACCCGATAAGGGGATGCGCAACCGCGCGCCAGCTGTGCTAACGTCTCGGTCCTCTGATGCCTGGACGGCCGGGGGCATGGCCCCGCACAAGGCGTGATCCGACCCCGACCCAACCATTCCTCAAGGCCGGCATGAAGCTCTCCATCGAACGCGCCGCTCTCCTGCGCTGCCTCAGCCACGTGCAGAGTGTCGTCGAACGGCGCAATACCATCCCGATTCTCTCCAATGTGCTGATTCGCGCGGAGGACGGGCGCCTGTCGCTGACCGCAACCGACATGGACATCGAGATCGTCGAGGCGGTGCCGGCCGACGTCGATCAACCGGGCGCGATCACCGCGGCGGCCCACACCCTCTATGACATCGTCCGCAAGCTGCCCGACGGCGCGGTCGTCAGTTTCGACGGCGGTGGCGAGGCGAAGCCGCTGAACGTCCGCGCCGGGCGGACCAAGTTCGATCTCGCCTGCCTGCCGATCGAGGACTACCCGCAGATGTCGGGCGGGGTGATGGCGCACCGCTTCTCCATCGGGGCCGCCGATCTGAAGCAGCTGATCGACCGCACGCGCTTTGCGATCTCGACCGAGGAAACCCGCTACTACCTGAACGGCATCTACCTGCACGCCGTCGTTCACGGGGTCGATGCCCCGGTGATGCGGGCGGTGGCGACCGACGGGCACCGTCTGGCCCGGGTCGAGGTCGGCCTGCCGGACGGGGCGACCGAGATCCCCGGCGTGATCCTGCCGCGCAAGACCGTCGTCGAACTGCGCAAGCTGATCGACGAGACCGCCGGCCAGATCGATATCGAACTGTCGGAGACCAAGGCGCGCTTCGCCTTCGACGACGTCGTCGTCACCTCCAAGCTGATCGACGGCACCTTCCCCGACTACGAGCGGGTGATCCCGGTCGGCAACGACAAGCATTTGGAGGTCGACCCCAAGGAGTTCTCCAAGGCCGTCGACCGTGTCGCCACCATCGCCACGGAGAAGTCGCGGGCGGTCAAGCTCAGCCTGGACAAGGCCCTCCTGGTGGTTTCCGCCTCCAGCCCGGACAGTGGCAGTGCGACCGAGGAGCTGGAGGTGAACTACGACGCCGGCGCCTTGGAGATCGGCTTCAATTCCCGCTACCTCCTGGACATCGCCCAGCAGATCGACGGCGAGGGCTGCGCGCTCGAAATCGCCGACGCCGCCTCGCCGACGATCATCCGCGACAGCGGCGATCCGAGCGCACTCTACGTGCTGATGCCGATGCGGGTGTGAGTGCCGGCGCACCCTATTGGGTTCGGCGGCTGGCACTGACCGGGTTTCGCAACTACGCCGACGCCCACGTCGACCTCGCCCAGCCGGGGATCGTCCTGCTGACCGGCCCGAACGGGGCGGGCAAGACCAACCTTCTTGAAGCATTGAGCTTCCTGGTGCCCGGCCGCGGCCTGCGCGGCGCCGGCCTGGCGGAGGTTGCGCGCGACCACCTGCCGGGGGCCGCCTGGTCGGTCACCGCCGTGGTCGAAGGGCCGGCGGGCCCGGTCAGGCTGGGCACAGGTCGCCAGCCCACGGCCGAGGTCACCGCCGCCGAACGCCGCTTGGTGCGCATCGACGGCGAGTCGGCGCGGGGCCAGGGCGACCTCGGCGCGCATCTCGCCATGGTCTGGCTGACCCCGGCCATGGACCGCCTGTTCGTCGACGCGCCGGCCGGCCGGCGCCGGTTCCTCGACCGTCTGGTCTTCGGCGTGGATCCGGCCCATTCCGGGCGCCTCCATCGCTATGATCAGGCGCTGAAGGAGCGCAGCCGCTTGCTGAAGGAGGGTGGGGCGGCGCCCGCGTGGCTCGATGCACTGGAACGAACCATGGCGGCCTCGGCGGTTGCGGTCACCGCCGCCCGGCTCGACGTCACCGAACGCCTTTCCGCCGCCCTTGCCGTCGAGACGGCGGGATTCCCGGCCGCCCGTGTCGAAC
>CAYNIS010000076.1:0-11374 GCA_964397055.1 uncultured Rhodospirillaceae bacterium
GAGTCGGTCATCGGGGGCCTCGCAGGGGCAACGGCGGTTTCGGTGGTTCCGGTCTGCCGGGAAATCGTCTAGGTAGACCCAGAACGGTATCGTTCACGAAAGCAGAGGTCGGACGGATGATAAAGGGTTTTCGGCGGGTGCTGGCGGCGCTGGCGGCGATAATGCTGGCGTTGGCCGCACCGGGCGGCGATGTCGCTGCCCAGGATGCGGCCCATCTGCCGCCCACCGCATTCGTCGGCTTCCTGCAGAACCACGACCAGGTCGGCAATCGCGCGCTGGGCGAAAGGCTGGACCGGTTGGCGCCGGACGCCGCGATCCGGGCTCTCCTGACGATCAACCTGATTGCCCCCCACATCCCGATGCTGTGGATGGGAGAGGAATGGGGGTCGGCACGGCCCTTCCTCTATTTCTGCGCCTATGACGGCAGCCTTGCGAAAGCGGTGCGCGACGGCCGCCGGCGGGAGTTCAAGAGCTTCGCGCAGTTCAGCGACCCGGAGACGCTGAAGCAGATCCCCGACCCGAACCTCGCCTCGACATTCGAGGCATCCAGGCTCGACTGGGAAGCCGTCGGGGCGGAGCCGCACGCATCTCGCCTGGCGCTCGTCACCCGACTGTTGAAGCTCCGTGCCGCGGAGATCATGCCTCGCCTGGGGGAAACGACAACAGCCAACGGCGCGCCGGAAGCCGACGACCCGGCACGGACGCTGACCGCCCGTTGGCGGCTCGCCGACGGCAGCGGGCTGACGCTCGACGCCCGCCTCGGTGGGACGCCGGCTGCCCTGCCGCCGCTCGGCGTGGGGGCGCGCGATCTTCTCTGCGAACCTCAAGATGCCAGGACAGCACCCAACACCTGGGCCGCGGCCTGGAGCCTATCCGCGGCCTGAACGACCGTTTCGCCTGATCCCCGTCCGACCGGAAATCAACTGACCGGAACTCAACTGACCGGAAATCGCCCGACCGGAAAATCGCCTAACCGGAGGCTGACATGTCTGAAGAGGTCGATCCGCTCATCGATCGCCTGGCCGAGGCGGTGGGCATCCTGCCGAGCTACATCGACGTCCATGGCGAAACCGTCGTCGCCGGACCCGATCAGAAACTCGCCGCTCTCGACGCGATGGGCTACGCCGTCGCGACGGAGACGGACCGCAGTGCCACCCTGAAGGCCCTCGACGACGCGCGGCGGCGGCGGCTCATGCCGGTCGTCACCGTCGCGCGCGAGGGGCAGGGCCCGCATCGCCTGGCACTCGGTTTCGGCCCGGCGACCGCCCCGGCAGGGCCGGTCGAAGTCGCAATCGAGCTCGAGGACGGAACGGCTCTCGACCCGATTTCGGTCGCCGCGGACCAGATGGAGTTGAGCCGGGAGACGGCAGCCGACGGCCTGGTCGACATCGTCGGCCGGGTGCCGCTGCCGCAAGGGCTGCCGCTGGGCTATCACCGGGTCACCGTCACGCGCGGCGACTGCGCGGGCGAGACCACGTTGATCGTCGCCCCCAGGCACTGCCATCTGCCCGGTGACGGCGCTCGGCCGCCGCGATCGTGGCTGCTTACCACGCAGCTCTATTCGCTGCGCCGCGACGGTGACTGGGGCATCGGCGACTTCACCGCCCTGGCGGATCTGGTCGACGCGGCCGGGTCGATGGGGGCGGCGGGCGTCGGCCTCAATCCGCTGCACGCACTGTTCCCGGCCGACCCGGCCGCGTTCAGCCCGTACTCACCGTCTTCGCGCGGCTTTCTCAACAGCCTCTACATCGATGTCGAGGCAGTGCCGGAGTTTCATGCGTCCGAGGCGGCGCGCGCGGTCATGAACGAGACGGTCTTCGGCGTCTCGCTCGACACCGCCCGGGTGTCGGATCTGGTCGACTATGCCGCCGTCGCCGCGGCCAAGCGCCCGGTGCTGGAGGGCCTCTATCGCGACTTCGAGGAGGCCCGTGCGCGGGACCCAGCCAACCCGCGGGCGACGGGACTCGCCCGCTTCAAGGAGGAGCTTGGCTCGGACCTTGAGAGCCAGGCGATCTTCGATGCACTCCAGGAGCATTTCCTGGCCCAGGACCGGGGTCTCTGGAGCTGGGCACAGTGGCCGGCGGACTTCCACGACCCGTCGTCGCCCGCGGTGCGCGCGTTCGCCGAAGCCCATGCCGACCGGGTCGAATTCTTCCAGTACCTGCAATGGCTTGCCGACCAGCAACTGGCGCATGCCGGCGCGGTCGGCCGCGCGCGCGGCATGCCGATCGGCCTCTACCGCGACTTCGCCGTCGGCGTGAACCCGGCCGGTGCCGATGCCTGGGCCAACCGGACGGCCCTGGTCAGCAACCTTGCGATCGGCGCGCCGCCCGACCCGCTGTGCATCGACGGCCAGAACTGGGGCTTGTGCCCGTTCGCGCCGGCGGCCCTCACCGCCCAGGCCTATCGGCCGTTCGCCGCCGCGGTCGGGGCGAACATGCGCCATGCCGGAGCGCTCAGGATCGACCATGTGATGAGCCTGATGCGGCTCTTCTGCATACCGAACGGTATGCCGACGCGGGACGGCGTCTATCTCCGTTACCCGTTCGACGACCTGCTTGCGGTGGTCGCCCTGGAAAGCGAACGGCACCGGGCGATCGTGGTCGGCGAGGATCTGGGCACTGTGCCGGAGGGCTTTCGCGAGCGCATGGCGGCGGAGGGAGTGCTCAGTTATCGTGTGATGATGTTCGAACGCGACGGCGACGGCAGCTTTCGCCAGCCGGCCAGCTATCCGTCGAGTGCGGCGGTCACCGTCTCCACTCACGATCTGCCGACCTTCTCCGGCTACTGGACGGGCCACGATCTCGACATCCAGGAGGGCCTCGGGGCCTATGCCAGCGACGCCGACCGAGACGCGGCGGAAGCGACGCGGGGCGAGGACCGGTCGGCCCTGATGGCAGCCCTCGACCGGGCCGACCTGACCGGGGCGGGCGAAGATGCCGGCGCCACGTCGCCGACGCCGACGATCCCGGTGCACCGGTTCATCGCCGGCACCGACAGCCGGCTGATGCTGGTCCAGATCGAGGACGCGCTCGAGGTGATCGAGCAGGCGAACGTCCCCGGCACCACCGACAGCCACCCGAACTGGCGCCGCCGAATGCCGAAGACGGTGGCGGAGTTCCGGGACGACCCGCGCGCCCAGGACCTTGCCGCGGCGATCGTCGCCGCCCGCCCCAGCCAGAACGGCAAGGGATCGGGTTCCACCGAAGGACTTGCCGATGACTGACCCGGCGGCTTCGGCCGTGCCCCAGGCCCCCCGGCCGGACCGGCCGCCGCGCGCGACCTATCGCCTGCAGTTCGGCCCCGATTTCGGTTTCGACGCCGCGACCAGGATCATCCCCTATCTCGCCCGGCTGGGCGTCAGCCACGTCTATGCCTCGCCCTTCCTGATGGCGCGGCCGGGATCGACCCATGGCTACGACATCATCGACCACAGCCGCTTCAACCCGGAGATCGGCGACGAGGCCGCTTTCGCCCGGATGAGCGACGCCCTGACCCGGCACGGGATGGGGCTGATCCTGGACTTCGTGCCCAACCACATGGGGGTCGGCGGCGCCGACAACCGCTGGTGGCTCGATGTCCTGGAATGGGGCGAACGCTCGCTCTACGCCGACTTCTTCGACATCAACTGGCGCCCGGCGACCCCGCATCTCAAGGGCAAGGTGCTGTTGCCGTTCCTGGGCGACCACTACGGCGCGGTCCTGGAACGCGGCGAGCTCGAACTGCGCCTGGACGAGCGCACCGGATCGTTCAGCGTCTGGTACTTCGAGCACCGCTTCCCGCTGGCGGTCAGGAGCTATACCCCGATCCTCCGGCGTGCCGTCGCCAGGCTGGGCGGCGACAGCCACGGGGGCCATGCGCTGCGCGCGATCGCCGACGGCTTCCACCGGGTCGGCCGCGGCGAAACCGCGACCCGCAAGCAGGTCGAGGTCATCCGCCAGTCGGACGAGCTGAAGGGCGACCTCGCCCGCCTGATCCAGGACGACGAAACCGTCGGCCCGGCGATCGCGGCGGTCGCGGCCGACATCAACGGCCACCCCGACGATCCCGAGAGCTTCCGCGACCTGCATCAGGTTCTGGAGGATCAGAGCTATCGCATCGCCTATTGGCGGGCGGCGGCGGACGAGATCAACTATCGCCGCTTCTTCGACATCAACGATCTGGCAGCGCTGGCGATGGAACGGCCGGAGGTGTTCGACCAGACCCACACCCTGGTCCTGCGCCTGATCGCCGAGCGACGCCTGCAAGGCCTGCGCATAGATCACATCGACGGGCTCTACGACCCGGTGGAATACTGTGCCTGCCTGCAGGAAGCGGTGGCCTATCGCACGGCGACCTGGGATCCGCCCTCCGCCGACGATCCGTCTGCCGCCCTGCCCGCCCTCAGCCATTCGCTGTACCTGGTGGTCGAGAAGATCCTGGCGCGGTTCGAACCGATGCCGGCGGATTGGGCCGCGGACGGCAGTTCGGGCTACGATTTCCTCAACCTCGCCCTCGGCCTCTTCGTCGACGGGCGCGCGGAAGCGGCGATCGACCGCGCCCACCGCGCCTTCACCGGTCGCCGTCCGGATTTCGAAGGCACGGTGAGGGAGGCCAAGCACCTGATCCTCGAATCCTCGCTGGCGAGCGAGTTCGGGGTACTGGCGGCAGAGCTGCACGGCCTGGCGGGTCAGGCGCTGACCACCCGGGATTTCACCCTCAACACCATCCGCCGGGTGCTGCGTGAAACGATCATCGCGTTCCCGATCTATCGCACCTACGCCACGGCCGACGGCCTGCCGGAAGAGGGGCGACGCTTCATCGACTGGGCGATAGCCCAGGCGCGTCGCCAGCTGCGCTACGTCGACAGCGGCCTTTGCGATTTCGTTCACAAGGTCCTGACCCTCGACCTCCTCACCCAGGACGGGGTCAGCCGCTATCGCAAGCGCGATGTCGTGCGCTTCGCCATGCGCTTCCAGCAGCTGACCGGCCCGGTCATGGCGAAGGCGCTGGAGGACACGACGTTCTATCGCGCGGTGCGCCTCGCGGCCCTGAACGAGGTCGGCGGCGACCCGGAACGCTTCGGGGTCAGCCCGACCGCGTTCCACCGCGTCGTCGAGGACCGGGCGAAGACCTATCCCCGCGCCATGCTCACGACCGCCACCCACGACCACAAGCGCGGAGAGGATACGCGGCTGCGGATGGCCGCCCTCTCCGAACAGCCGGCGGCGTGGTCGGAACGTGCGCGGCGCTGGCTGAAGCTGACCCGGTTCCGCATGAAGACCGTGGATGACGAGCCGGCACCGTCGCGCACCAGCCTCTATCTCTTCTTCCAGACGTTGGTCGGTGCCTGGCCGATCGGCCTGGAGCCCGATGACGAGGCGGGGCTTGCCGACCTGGCCGAGCGCCTGACGGCCTACATGATCAAGGCGGTTCGCGAGGCGAAGCTGCGCACAAGCTGGACCCACCAGAACCAGGCCTACGAGACCGCGGTGGAGGAGTTCGTGCGCGGTGTGCTGAACCCGCGAACCGGGCAGACCTTCCTCAAGGACTTCGTCCAGTTCCAACGGCCGGTAGCACTTGCGGCCGCCTGCCACGGGCTGGCCCAGACGACGCTGAAGCTGACCGTTCCCGGCGTGCCCGACCTCTACCAGGGGACCGAAACCTGGGACCTCTCCCTGGTCGATCCGGACAACCGCCGCCCGGTCGACTTTCCCGCCCTGACCAAGGCCTTGAAGGCGCCGCAGCGGGCCGATCTCGGCAAGCTGCTGGCCACCTGGGGCGACGGTCAGGTCAAGCAGGCGCTGATCGCCCGTCTTCTGGACCTTCGCGCCCAGCATCCGCAGCTCATCCTGTCCGGCACCTATGAGGGACTCGACGTCATCGGGGCGGAGGCCGAACGGGCCGTCGCCTTCGAACGCGAATGGGATGCCAAGCGCCTGGTCGTGGTGGTGCCGCGTCTGGTGCTGCCGCTCCTTGGCGAGGGGGGCTGCCTGCCCTTGCCGCCCGCGTCGGTATGGGGCGACACCGCGGTCAAGCTGGAAACATCGCCCGTCCCGTTCGAGGATCTGCTGTCCCGCCGGCGCATAATGCCAAAGATGGGTGAAGGCGGTGCGGTCTTGCCGCTATCCTCCCTCTTCGACCGGTTCCCGGTCGCCGTGCTGATGAGCTCGGCCCAGGAGGCCCAATGACCGACGCCCGCCCCGATGTCCGATGATCGGCAGACCCATTTCCAGACCGGGGGCGCGGGCTACGCCCAGTTCCGCCCGGCCTATCCGTCGGCACTCGCGGCTGCCCTGGCAGACCTGCCGGCATCCCCCGGGCGGGCACTCGACGTCGGTTGCGGCAGCGGCCAGCTGACCGTCCTGTTGGCGGAGCACTTCGACGAAGTCCTGGCGACCGATGTCAGCGCAGATCAGCTCGCCAATGCGCCGCCGCATGCGCGGGTGACGTACCTCGAAGGGCCGGCCGAGGCGCTGGTCGCGGACGATCGGAGCATTGACCTGGTGGTCGCCGCCCAGGCGGCCCACTGGTTCGATCTCGACAAGTTCTACGCCGACGCACGACGGGTCGCCCGGCCGGGGGCGGTCATCGCCCTGGTCACCTACTGCAAGTCCCACATCCTCGGCGACGAGGCGGTGGAGACGCGCTATCAGCGCTTCTACCAAGAGGAGATCGGACCCTACTGGCCGGCCGAGCGGCGCCACGTCGAACGCGGCTATGCCGACCTCGCCTTCCCGTTCGAGCCGGTGACGGTCCCCGCCCAGGAGATCGCAGTCGACTGGGACCTGGCCGCTGTCATCGGATACGCCGGCACGTGGTCGGCGACCAAGAAAGCCGCGAAGGCCGGCGCCGCTCGCCTGCTTCCGGTGTTCGAGGCGGAGATGGCCCGGTTGTGGGGTGATCCCGCGACGTCCCGGCGCGTGGTTTGGCCGATCACCGTGCGCGCGGGGCGGCTGACAACCGTCTGACCGGAACGTTTCAGCCGCTCTTCCCATTCTCGGCGTCGAAGGCTTTCAGGAAACGCTTGGGCGCCTGCTGGCGCCAGACACGGATCAGGTTGGCGCGCGCCCAGGCGGGATCGACCCGGTCCGGCCGCACCAGGACCAAGTTGTGTTTGCGGTAGTGGTCGGTGACGAAGAAGGTCTCGGGCTCAGCCTCGATCAGGATTTCGCGTTCCTCGATCGGCAGCTTGAACACCGGAACCTTCTCGCTCGGGCTCCACTAGGTCCACAGCTTGCCATGGGCCTTGAGACACGGCTCGCCCCAGGACGTCGCCTCCTCGACCCGCGGCAGGCCGAGGGCGAGGGCGAACGCCTTGAGTTGGTCCCAGCCGGAAAGCACGACGTCAGCCCTTGTCGCGCATCAGGCGGGCCTTTTCCCGGCCCCAGTCACGCTGCTTCTCGGTCTCGCGCTTGTCGGCCTTCTTCTTGCCGCGGGCGAGCCCGATCTCGACCTTCGCGATGCCGCGCGGGTTGAAGTAGATTTGCGTCGGGACGAGGGTCACCCCTTCGCGCCGGATCAGCCCGCGCAACCGTTCCTGCTCGCGCTTGTGCAGCAAGAGCTTGCGCGGCCGCCGCTCGCCATGCTGCAGGTGGCGACCGGCATGCTGATAGGGCGGGATGTGCGCGTTGATCAGGTGCAAGGTACCGTCGTACTCGCCGGCGTAGCTCTCGCTGATCGACGCGCGGCCGTTGCGCAGGGCCTTGACCTCGGTCCCGGCGAGCATGATCCCGGCCTCGACCGTCTCCTCGATGAAGTAGTCAAAGCGCGCGCGCCGGTTCTGGGCGACGGGTGGGCCGTGGGGCCCCACTTTCGGCTTGGCCATGTAGGGTCCTAGTTTAGGGTCCTAGTTCAAGAGGCCGGCAAAGCGCATCGCTTCGTCGACCATCGCCCGCGTCTCCGCCCTCGGCGGGACCATCGGCAGGCGCAGTTCCTCCGAACATATGCCGAGCCGGCTGACCGCGTACTTCACCGGGCCCGGGCTCGCCTCGACGAACAGCGCCTTGTGCAACGGCACCAGGCGGTCGCGCATCTCCGCGAAGGTCGCCATGTCGCCCTTGATCCAGGCCGACTGCATGTCGGCGACCTGCTTCGGGGCGACGTTGCAGGTGACGGAGATGCAGCCATGGCCGCCCTCCCCCAGGTGGGCGGCGGCGGTCCCGTCCTCCCCGGACATCTGGCAGAAGTCCGGCCCGATGGCATGGCGCTGCAGGCCGACCCGGGACAAATCGTTGGTCGCGTCCTTGACCCCGACGATGTTCGGCAGCTCCGCCAGCCGCGCCATGGTTTCCACCGACATGTCGATGACGGACCGGGGCGGGATGTTGTAGATGATGACCGGCAGATCGACCGCGTCGTGGATGGCCTTGAAGTGGGCGTACATCCCCTCCTGGGTGGGCTTGTTATAGTACGGCGTCACGATCAGGGCGGCATCGGCACCGCTCGACTTGGCCGAACGCGTCAGGCTTATCGCCTCATGCGTCGCATTCGATCCGGTCCCGGCGATGACCGGCACCCGGCCGCTGGCGACTTCGACCGCGAGCGTGATGACGCGCTCGTGCTCAACATGGCTCAACGTCGCCGACTCGCCCGTGGTACCGCACGGAACAATGGCATGCACACCCGATTTGATCTGCCAGTCGACGAGGTCCTGGAACGCTTTCTCGTCCACCGCCCCGTCACGGAACGGTGTGATGAGAGCCGGGATCGCACCGCGAAACATCGGCCCGGCGGATGTGCTGCCGGTCGTCATAACCTCTTCAACTCCAAAGCCTCAGGGGATGAGAGCCGATGAAGATACGGATCTCCAGGCTCTGCCACAAGCCGGCGAGAGATTGCCGGAGCCCTTGGGCGGTCACGATCGTCGCGGCGGCCCTGGCTCTCGTGGCGACGGCCCTGGCGACGCGGCCGACGGCGGCCCGCCCGTTGAGCGCCGCCGATCAGGTCGTCTACCGCACGGCCTTCGCCGCGGTGAGCGCCGGACGCCATGACGAGGCCGTGGTGGCGTCCCAGGCCGCCGCCGACCGGCTGTTGGCGAAGGTGGTCGACTGGCTGCGGTTGATCGAGGGGGCAAGCCGACCGTCGTTCGAGGAGCTCTCCCGCTTCGCCGGCGAAAACCCGCAGTGGCCGGGCCAGTCCGCCCTGACCCGGCGGATCGAAACCGCGCTGACGGCCGAAAGCACCGACACGATCCTGGCATTCTACCGCAACCGCCAGCCCGCCAGCGCCGACGGCGTCGACGCCCTGGCGGGTGCGATGGCGGCACGCGGCGATGCGGCCGGTGCCCGTCCGATCGTCCGCGACTACTGGATCGACAACGTCATCGGCCGATCGCGCGAGCCCGACTTCCTGGAGCGGCACGACGGCCTCCTGACCCAGGCGGATCACATCGCCCGGCTGGACCGCCTGTTGTGGCGCGGCCAGGGCGATGCCGCGCGCCGCATGTTCCGCCTGGTGCCGGCCGGCTGGCGTGCCCTGGCCGAGGCGCGGATCGCCCTGCGGGCACTGTCGTCCGGGGTCGACGGCCTGATCGAGCGGGTCCCGGCGGAACTCTCCCGCGACCCCGGCCTCGCCTATGAGCGGATGCGCTGGCGCCGGCGCAACGACCTCGACGCCCGCGCCCAGGAGATTCTGCTCGCCCCGCCGGCGGAACTCGGGCCGGAACCGCGCCTGTGGTGGCGCGAGCGGCACATCCTGGTCCGGCGCGCCATGGGACGGCGGGACTGGGGCCTCGCCTACCGGCTTGCCGCCAGCCATGGCCAGCGCGACGGCTTTCCGGAGCTGCAGGCGGAATGGGTCTCTGGCTTCCTGGCGCTCTCGGGCCTGGGCGATCCGGCGCGGGCCGCCCGGCATTTCCGGCGCCTGCACGAGCGGGCGGAAACACCGATCAGTGTCGCCCGCGGCGCCTACTGGTCGGGCCGGGCGGCCGAAGCCCTCGGCGACACGAACGGGGCCGCGCAATGGTACGCCGCGGCGGCGCGCCACCCGATCACCTTCTACGGCCAGCTTGCCGCCCAGCGCCTCGATCCCGCAGCCGCCGTCGCCCCGCTGGCGAACACCGTCGGCGATCCCGCGAGTTCCGAACGCTTCGAGCAGAGTGAGCTGGCCCTGATCGCGCGCCAGCTGGTGCAGATCGGCGAGATCGAGCGGGCATCGACGTTCCTGGCCCGCCTCGGCGACACCGCCGACAGCGGCGACGACTTCCTGCTGGCGGCGATGCTGGCCCTCGACCTCGGCGACACGCCGCGCGCGATCCGCATCTCCAAGCAGGCGGCCCAGGATAATGTGGCGGTGCTGGCGACCGGCTACCCGGCACTCACCGGGCTCACCGTCACCCGCCCGGACCGGGCGCTGGTGCACGGGCTGATCCGCCAGGAAAGCCTGTTCGACACCGACATCGTCAGCCGCGCCGGGGCGGTCGGCCTGATGCAGCTGATGCCGGCAACCGCCCGCGCCGTCGCCCGCCGGCTGGGTGTCCAGCACAGCGAGGCCCGGCTCAGGGAGCCTGCGCACAATGTCCAGCTCGGCACCACCTACCTGGCCGAGATGCTGGAGCGCTACGACGGTTCCTTCGTCCTGGCGACCGCCGCCTACAATGCCGGGCCGGGACGGGCGGACCAATGGATCCGGGAAATGGGCGACCCCAGGGACCTGCCGCTCGATCGCGTGCTTGACTGGATCGAGCGGATCCCGATCTACGAGACTCGCAACTATGTCCAACGCGTCCTCGAGGGGGCCCAGATCTACCGGGCCCAGCTGGCGGGCCAACCTGTCCCGATCACCCTCGCCCAGGACCTGACACGATGACCAACTCCGGGCCAACCAACTCCGGGCCAACCAACTCCGGGCCAACCAATGCCCGCGCAAGGATCGCTGCCGCATGACCGTGACACTGACCCAGGCGATCCCGCCGCTCGACGCTTCCGTGGTGAAGGCGGTCGTGTTCGATGCCTATGGCACGCTGATCGACTTCGCCTCGGGCACCGAACGGCTGCGGCCGACGATCGGCGACAAGACCGACCGGCTGATCCAGGTCTGGCGGCAGAAGCAGCTGGAATACTCCTGGCTGCGGTCGCTGATGGGCCGGTGGGAGGATTTCTGGCATGTCACCGGGGAGGCGCTGGACTACGCGATGCTCGCAGTCGACCTGCCCGAACCGGCCTTGCGCGCGCGGCTGATGGAATCGTTCTTCGCCCTCGACGCCTATCCGGACGCGGTGCCGGCCCTGACCCGGCTGCGCGCGTCCGGCCGGCGCACGGCGATCCTGTCGAACGGGTCGACCACCATGCTGGCGTCCGCCGTCGGCACGGCGGGCCTGCGCGACCTGGTCGACCAGGTCCTGTCGGCCGACGCGGTCAAGGTGTTCAAGCCGTCCCCGGAGGTCTACCAGCTG
>CAYNIS010000077.1:0-11313 GCA_964397055.1 uncultured Rhodospirillaceae bacterium
GATGTTGAGGTCCATGCCGAGATTGGCCGCCTCCCGGGGGAGGGTCAGCGCGCCGCCGAGCCCGGCGAGGGCCGCGCCGACGAACAGGACACTGGTGAACAGCCAGCGCTGATCGGTGCCGAGGGCGGTCACCATCTCCCGGTCCTGGGTGGCGGCACGCACCAGGATGCCCCAGCGGGTGCGGTGGAAGACCAGCCACAGGACGGCCAGCACCACCGGACCCAGGAGGATCAGGAACAGATCGAAGGTCGGCAGGCGCCCGCCGGGCAGGCGGAAGCTGCCGGTGAGGCCCGGTGCCCGCGGGCCGAGCAGGTCGTCCGGACCCCAGACCGCCCGGGTCACGTCCTGGATGACCAAGACGACGGCGAAGGTCGCGATCAGCTGGAACAGCTCCGGGGCGGCGTAGATCCGGCGCAACAGACCAATTTCCAGCGCGACCCCGATCAGGCCGACGGCGACGGACGCACCCAGGATGCCGACCCAGAAGCCGGCCATGTCGCCCAGGACCGGCATCAACAGCTGGGTCAGGCTGAAGCCGATATAGGCCCCCAGCATGTAGAGCGAGCCATGGGCGAAGTTGACGATCCGGGTGACGCCGAAGATCAGGGTCAGGCCGGAAGCGACCAGGAACAGCTGGGCGGCACTGGCGAGCCCGGTCAGGAACTGCAGCGCATAGAAGCCGATGTCAGCCCCGGTCATGCCGTGTCCCGATGACGCCGGGGGGTCTCACTCGGCCGGTCACTCCGCCGGACGGCGGGCCGCGGCTTCCTCCTCCGGCGGCAGGAAGTCCGCACCGTCGGCGTAGTACCAGTCGACCATGACGCCGCGCCCGTCGCGCACCGATGTCGTGCCGACATAGGCCCCCATCGTCGCCTGGTGGTCGCCGGCGCGGTAGGTGATCGGACCGAACGGGCTGGAGAGTTCAAGGCCGCGGAACGCCTCGATCATGGCGTCGGTCTCGGTCGACCCGGCCCGGTCGAGGGCGGCGGCGATCGACTGGAAGGTGGCATAGCCGACGACCGATCCCAGCTTCGGCTCCTCCCCGAAGCGCACCTTGTAGGCGTCACGGAAGGCGTTGTGCTCGGGCGTGTCGATCTCGTCGAACGGATAGCCGGTGACGATCCAGCCCTCCGGCGCCTCGTCGCCCAACGGCAGGAGGTATTCCGGCTCGCCGGTGATCAGGCTGACGACATGGCGATCGTCGAACAGCCCGCGCACCGTGCCCTCACGCACGAAGCGCGAGAGGTCGGCACCGAAGGTCACGTTGAAGACCGCGTCGGGGCGGGCCCGGATCAGCGCCTGGACGGTCGCCCCGGCGTCGATCTTGCCCAGGGCCGGCCACTGCTCGCCGACCCATTCGATATCCGGGCGCTTGGCCGACAGGAGTTCCTTGAAGTTGGCGACCGCCGACTGCCCGTACTCGTAGTTCGGCGCGACGGTCACCCACCGGACGGCATTGAGCTTGGCCGCCTCCTCCGCGAGCATCGCCGCCTGCATGTAGGTCGAGGGGCGCAGGCGGAAGGTGAAACGGTTGCCGCGGTCCCAGACGATCGCGTCGGTCAACGGCTCGGCCGCGACGAACAGCACCTCGCGCTGCTTCGCATAGTCGGCGACGGCGAGGCCGACATGGGAGAAGAAGGTGCCGGCGATCAGGACCGCCCCCTCGCGGTCGATCAGCTCGCCCGCGATCCTGACCGCGTCCTCCGGCCGGCCGCCGTCATCGCGGGTCACGACCTCGATCGGGCGGCCGTCAAGAACCCCGCCGGCGGCGTTGATCTCCTCCACCGCCAGTTCCCAACCCTTGGCATAGGGCTCGGTAAAGGCCGGCAGGCGGGTGTAGCTGTTGAGTTCGCCGATGATCACCGGCTCGGCAGCAGTCGCCGCAGTTACGGACAGGACCAGGGCCGCCAGAGCGTGTTCCAGCCGGACGGAAGCGGACCGGCGGTTCGGAAAAAGCTGAGACTCAATTGGTTGGCGCGCGTTCCGAACCGCGACGTGGGTCCACATCGCTAGAACACGCGCTAGTGCGACGCGGGCAGTGGCGATCGGGCCGGGCATCGGGCATCTCCCTTCAGGTTCCGACCCCTTGCCCGCGCCGCGTCAGAGCGGTTCGGGCGCCAGGGTCACCTTGAGGCCGTCGAATTCCTCCCGCATCAGGATCTGGCAGCTGAGCCTTGAATGCGGGCCGACCTCGAACGCCTCGTCGAGCATTGCGATCTCTTCCTCGAGCGCGGGCACGAGCTTATCGAACCAGGCCGGATCCACATAGACATGGCAGGTAGCACACGCGCACGCACCTCCGCATTCCGCCTTGATCGGCAGTTCCCAGTCGCGAATGACCTCCATCACCCGCCAACCGTCGAGGGCTTCAAGCTCATGCTCCTCCCCCTCGCGATCGACCACGACGATGTGCATCAGACACCCAGCTTCTTGTGCAGATCGGAGGAGGAGGTGGTGTACTGGAAGCGCAGTTTCCTGTCCGGATAGACGTAGCGGAACGCCTGCTGCGCCATCAGCGCGGCCTCATGAAAGCCGGAAAGGATCAGCTTCAGCTTGCCCGGGTACCAGTTGATGTCGCCGATGGCGAACACCCGGGGGGTCGACGTCTCGAACTTCTCGGTGTCGACGGGCACCAGGTTCTCGTGCAGGTTCAGCCCGAAATTGGCGATCGGGCCCAGCTTCATGGTGAGGCCGTAGAACGGCAGCAGCGTGTCGCACGGGATCACCCGCTCGTTCTTCTGCTCGTCCTTGACGACGACGCCGGTGAGCTGGCCGTTGGCCCCCTCCAGGCCGGAAAGCTGGGCGATGTGAAGGTCCATGTCGCCGCCACCGACCAGCTCGCGCATCTTGTTGACGCTGTCCGGGGCAGCCCGGAAATCGTCGCGGCGGTGGAGGAGACCCAGGCGGTTCGCCAGCGGCTGCAGGTTCAAGGTCCAGTCGAGCGCACTGTCGCCACCGCCGGCGATCAGGATGTTGCGGCCGCGAAACTGCTCCATCTTGCGCACGGCGTAGAAGACGGACGTGCCCTCATACGCGTCGATGCCGGGGATCGGCGGCTTCTTGGGCACGAAGCTGCCGCCGCCGGCCGCGATGATGACGACCTTCGCCTCGATCACCGTGCCGAGGTCGGTGGTCAGGCGCCACGTCTCCCCGCCGACATCCTCCAGCCGTTCCGCCATCTGGCCGAGGTGGAATTGCGGGCCGAACGGCTTGGCCTGTTCCATCAGGCGGTCGGTCAGTTCCTGGCCCGTGCAGACCGGCAGCCCGGGAATGTCATAGATCGGCTTTTCCGGATAAAGCTCGGCGCACTGGCCGCCGACCTTGTCCAGAATGTCGACGAGATGCGCCTTGATATCGAGCAGACCGAGCTCGAAAACCGCGAACAAGCCGACCGGACCGGCGCCGATAATGATGGCATCGGTGGTCACGACTTCCTGACTGGACACAGCGTTACGGTCCCCTCTTCGACCTGGACCCGGTTTTTTGGAAGGGCGGGATTGGTGCATGTCCGCCCCGACCGGATCAAGTTGTTTCTCCGCAATGCAACAATGGATCGGGCAGATGGTCGCTGTCTGTCATGTACATGGCGCTGAGGAGGGTTGTTAAACGCGCATCCGGACCGATATACCGGCGCACAACACGGGCGCCTCGCGGGTGCCGATCACTCGATTGACCGGAAAGCACCCCCACGTCAGCCATGGCCAGCGACTACGTTATCGAAACCCGGGACCTTTCGAAGGAATTTCGCGGCTTTTTCGCGGTAAGCCAGGTGAACCTGAAGATCGCGCGGGGCACGATCCACGCCCTGATCGGTCCGAACGGGGCGGGCAAGACCACCTGCTTCAACCTGATCACGAAGTTCCTGCAACCGTCGAAGGGCAAGATTTTCTTGAACGGGCGCGACATCACCCATGTCGCCGCCGCCGACATCGCACGCATGGGCATGGTCCGCTCGTTCCAGATTTCCGCGGTCTTCCCGCACCTGACGGTGCTGGAGAACGTCCGCCTCGCCCTCCAGCGCAAGTTCCACGGCGCGTCCTTCGATTTCTGGCGGAGCGAGACGGAGCTGTCCCGGTTCGACGGTCGGGCGCTCGAACTGCTGCAGGCACTCGGGTTGGAGGAATACGCGCGGACCCCGGCGGTCGAGCTGGCGTATGGCCGCAAACGCGCGGTCGAGATCGCGACGACCCTCGCCCTGGAGCCGGAGGTGATGCTCCTTGACGAGCCGATGGCCGGCATGGGGCGGGAGGACATCGACCGGACCTCCGCCCTCATCAAGGAGGTCGCCAAGGACCGGACGGTGCTGATGGTCGAACACAACATTAAGGTCGTCGCCGATCTCTCCGACCGGATCACCGTGCTCGCCCGCGGCGAGGTGCTGGCGGAGGGCGACTACGACACCGTGTCCAACGATGCGCGCGTGATCGAAGCCTATCTGGGATCGAGCCATGTCTGACGGCCACGCATCCGCCCTGCCGACGCGCGACGGCCACCCCGCCCTTCTGTCGGTGCGCAACCTCGAAGCGCTCTATGGCGAGTCGCACATCCTGCACGGGATGGAGTTCGACATCTTCAAGGGGGAGGTCGTCACCCTCCTGGGGCGCAACGGGGCGGGCAAGACGACCACCTTGCGCTCGCTGATGGGCATCGTCGACGACCGGCGCGGCAGCGTCCTCTTTCACGGCCACGACCTGATCCGCCTGCCGTCGAACCGCATCGCCCGGCTCGGCATGGCCTATTGCCCCGAAGAGCGCGGCATCTTCGCCAGCCTGACGGTCAAGGAGAACCTGACCCTGCCGCCGGTGGTGGCCGAGGGCGGGCTCAGCGTCGACGAGATCCTGGAGATGTTCCCCAACCTGCGCGAGCGCGGGTCGAGCCAGGGCACCAAGCTTTCCGGCGGCGAACAGCAGATGCTGGCGATCGGGCGCATCCTGCGCACCGGGGCCAAGCTGCTTCTGCTCGACGAGCCGACCGAAGGCCTCGCCCCGGTGATCATCAACCGCATCGGCGAGGTCATCGACCAGCTGAAGGCCAGCGGCTTCACGATCCTGCTGGTCGAGCAGAATTTCAACTTCGCGCTGGCCCATGCCGACCGGCACTACATCGTCGAACATGGCCACGTCGTGGATCACATGACCACGGCGGAGGTCGCAACGAACCTGGACAAGCTCAAGGGCTACTTGGGCGTTTGAGCGCTTGTCCTGGCACCGCGGGCCGAGACCGGCCCGACCGAATGGGAGGGAGAGAAACCATGGTTAAGTCTGGCCTCACGGCGCTCGCCGCCGCCGGCACTCTTGCCCTGGCGGCAACCCCCGCCGCCGCCGACCTGTCCGACGGCAAGGTCAGGATCGGCATCCTGACCGACATGGCCAACATCTATGCCGATATCGGCGGCCCGGGCTCTCAGGTCGCCGCTGAAATGGCGATCGAGGACTTCGGCGGCACGGTTCTCGGCACCGAGGTCGAACTGGCCGTCGCCGACCACCAGAACAAGGCGGATATCGCCTCGGCCGTCGCCAACCGCTGGATCGACGCGGAAGAGGTCGACATGATCGCCGACATCGTCACCTCCTCGGTGGCGCTCGCGGTCTACGACATCGCCCGCAACAAGGACCGCGTCGCCCTCGTCTCGGGTGCCGCAACCTCGCGCCTTTCCGGTGACAAGTGCTCGCCGAACGGCGCCCACTGGGCCTACGACACCTATGCGATGGCCAACGGCACCGGCCGCGCGGTGGTGCGCGACGGCGGCAAGAGCTGGTATTTCATCACCGCCGACTACGCGTTCGGCCACCAGTTGCAGGCCGACACGACCTCGGCGGTCGAAGCCGAGGGCGGCGAGGTCCTGGGCGCGGTGCGCGCGCCGTTCCCGAACCAGGACTTCTCTTCCTTCCTGCTGGAGGCGCAGGCATCGGGTGCCGAGGTCATCGGCCTCGCCAACGCCGGCGGCGACACCATCAACACCATCAAGCAGGCCAAGGAATTCGGCATCGTGGAGGCCGGGCAGCGGCTTGCCGGCATGCTGATGTTCATCACCGACGTCCACTCGCTGGGCCTTGAGACGGCCCAGGGCCTGGTCTTCACCACGGCGTTCTACTGGGACGCCGATGACGAGACCCGCGCCTGGTCGGCCCGCTTCGAAGAGCGCGCCGGGCAGAAGCCGTCCATGGTCCATGCCGGCACCTACTCCTCGGTGCTCCATTACCTGAAGGCGGTCGAGGCCGCTGGCACCGACGATGCGGCGACCGTGATGGCGAAGATGCGCGAGCTGCCGATCAACGACTTCTTCACCAAGGACGGCGTGCTGCGCGAGGACGGCCGCGTCATCCGCGACATGCACCTTGTCGAGGTGAAGTCGCCGGACGAGTCGGAAGGCCCGTGGGACTATCTGAACGTCCTGCAGACCATCGCCGGCGAGGACGCCTTCCGGCCGATGGATGCCGGCGGCTGCGAAATCGTCGAGTAGTCGTCTGATCCGACGGGTCCGGGCAGCGGCGAATTCAGCTGCCCGGACCGTCTTTTTTTATTCAGGCGACGCCTGTTGAGGGCCGTCGCAGCCTTTGGTGGATTGGAGACGATGGATTTCTTCCTGTCCGAAGTCCTGGGCCTGAACCCGAACCTGCTTTACGTCCAGCTGGTGCTCGGCCTGATCAATGGTGCGTTCTACGCGGTGTTGAGCCTGGGCCTCGCCCTCATCTTCGGACTCTTGAACGTCATCAATTTCGCCCATGGCGCCCAGTTCATGATGGGGGCCTTCGTCACCTGGATGCTGCTGGAATACCTGGGCATTCCGTACTGGGTGGCATTGATCCTGGCACCGGCCTCGATCTTCATCTTCGGGGTAGCGCTGGAGAAGGCGCTGATCCGCCACACCTACAAGCTCGATCACCTCTACGGGCTGCTTCTCACCTTCGGCCTCTCGCTGATCCTCGAGGGACTGTTCCGGGAGGGCTATGGTGTCGCCGGCCAGCCCTATGACCGCCCCGACTGGCTTTCCGGCGGCGTTCGCCTGCAGGAGGTGGTGCCGTTCCTGCCCGCAATGTTCCTGCCGGCGTCGCGCGTGTGGGTGCTGATCAGCTCCGTCGTGGTCTGCCTCACCGTCTGGCTGGTGGTGGAGCGCACCAAGCTCGGCGCCTATCTCCGCGCCGCGACGGAGAACCCGGCCCTGGTCCAGGCGTTCGGCGTCAACGTGCCGCTGATGGTGACGATGACCTACGCCTTCGGGGCGGCCCTGGCCGCCTATGCCGGCGTCCTCGCCGCCGTCGTCTATTCGGTCAACCCGCTGATGGGCTCCAACCTGATCATCATCGTCTTCGCCGTGGTCGTGATCGGCGGCATGGGGTCGATCCTGGGCGCCATCGTCACCGGCTTCGCGCTCGGCATGGTCGAGGGCATCACCCGGGCCGTCTATTCCGAAGCCTCCAGCACCGTCGTCTTCGTCATCATGGCGATCGTCCTATTGACCCGCCCGCAGGGCCTGTTCGGGAAGAGCTGAAACCATGACCGCGCCCGCCCAGACGGAAGCAAGCCACGCCACAGCGGACACCCGGAATGGTCCGATGATCCTCGGCATGCCGCTGGCCACCATCGCCTCGCTCGGACTTCTGCTCGCCGCCGCCCTGGTGGCGCCCTTCGTCGCCTATCCGGTCTACCTGATGAAGGTGCTGGCCTTCGCGCTCTGGGCGTCGGCCTTCAACCTCCTGCTCGGTTTCGCCGGGCTGCTCTCCTTCGGCCATGCCGCCTATTTCGGCTTTTCCGCCTATGTCACTGGCCACGCGCTCAAGGTGTGGGGGTTCACACCGGAAATCAGCATCCTGTTCGGGACGATCGTCGCGACGATCCTGGGTGCCATCATCGGGTCGCTGGCGATCCGCCGGCAGGGCATCTACTTCGCGATGATCACGCTGGCCTTTGCCCAGATGATCTTCTTCATCTGCCTGCAGGCGCCGTTCACCGGCGGCGAGGACGGCATCCAGACGATCCCGCGCGGCACGCTCTTCGGGCTGATCTCGCTCGAAGACAACATCACCATGTACTACTTCACGCTGGTCTGCTTCATCGCGGGCTTCGCGCTGATCTACCGGATCATCCATTCGCCCTTCGGCCAGGTGCTGAAGGCGATCCGCGAGAACGAGGCGCGGGCGATCTCGCTCGGCTACTCGACCGACCGCTACAAGCTCGCGGCATTCATCATGTCGGCCGCGATTTCCGGCTTCGCCGGCGGGGTGAAGGTCATCGTCTTCGGTGTCGCGACCCTGATCGACGTCGAATGGCGGGCGTCCGGCCTGGTCGTCCTGATGACCCTGATCGGCGGCATCGGCACCATCTGGGGGCCGAGCGTCGGCGCCTTCGTCATCGTCACCATCGAGAACTACGCCGACAGCCTGGGCGCCGAACTCGGCATCAACGTCGCTGCCTATGTGGTGATGATCCAGGGGGCGATCTTCGTCCTGTGCGTGCTGTTGTTCCGGCGCGGCATCATCGGCGAACTGAACGCCGCGCTGGCCGCGCGCCAGCCGGAGGAAGCACCGTTGACGGGCGACGCCGAGGCGGGGAAGGCCTGACACGACACGCCTTGTGCGGTGCCGGGCGCGGTCTGTTAGCATCCCGGGCATGACCCCGGCACGCCAAGAGAGCCCGGATGACCGATCAGGCTGGGGCGGAAACGCCACCCCCAGCACACCAACCCGAAACCTCCGAGCCACCGGCAGCGCCGAGTGTGAACGCGCCGCCGACCATCCGCGCGCCTTCGGATCGGCCACCGCCGCTGGAACCGCGCCATCCGGTCCGCTTCGGCTGGCGTGGGCGCCGGATTGTCCTGATCGACCGGCTGATCGCTGAGGACGACCAGGGCTATCTCTACCGCGCCTGGGATACCGGCACCTCCGAACCGGTGATGATGGTGGAGGCCCTGCCGACCGGGATCGGCACCGCCCGTCGCGAGCGCCTGGGCGACAACCGCACGCGGGCCACCCTTGCGAGCGGGATCGCGGGCGAGGTCGAACAGGACCAGCATGACATCGCCTGGGTCACCCTGCCCAACGACCAGGAGGCGACGAGCCCGCGCTTCCTGATCGCAAGCCGGTTCGAGCGGTCGGTCACGCTGATCCGGATCCTCCGACGCAGCCCGGTCACCGCCGGGCTCGTCCTCGGCTCCCTGCCGTTGTTCCTGTTGGCCGGCGCGTTCGGGCTCGAACCGCGCTACGCGGGCGGCTGGGTCGACGGACTGATCCTGTTGGCGCCGCAATACGCGCTGATGGCGGCGGCGGCCCTCCTCCTGAAGCTCGATCCCACCAGCGGCCGACCGGCGTTCTTCTTGGTCAAGGTATTCTGCCTCGCCAAACTGTTTGTCGTAGTGGATGCGTTCATCTGGGACTTCGACTCCGACTACACGATCGAGGGCGTGATCGGTCACGAGCTGATTTCCCGCTTCTACTGGCCAAACCTGGCGATCCTGGCGGCAGCCGGGGTGCTTGTCCTCGCCGCGGCAACCGCCGCCGAAAGACCCGTGCGCAACTGGCTGTCCTATCGCGCACCGTCGGCCGATCGCTGGGTCCTGATCGCTTCGGGCTTCGGCATCGGGGCGGTCCTGCTGGCGGACAGCCTGGGCGCTCCGCTGGACGGGCTGATCCGGTCGACCTTCCCCGGCCGCATGGTCCATAACCTGCGCGACGCCAGCTTCTTCTGGCCGGCGACGATCTACCTGCCCTTCGCGGCCACGTTGAGCGCCATCGCGATCTTCCAGCGCGGACCCAAGGCACCGCTGCTGCTGGCTCTTGCCCATCTGGCGGTACTGGCTCCGCCGTCCCTGCTCAACGTTGCCTGGCAGCCGCAGAACCTCGCCACGCTGACCCGCGGCGACGGCTATGATCTGATCGCGGTCACACCCGTCCTGGTGGTCCCCTACGCCTTCCCGACCGCGGTCATCCTCCTCACCATCGGGGAGGCGCTGCGCCTTCTCGCGGCGTTCGACTTCGGACAGTTCGGCAAGGACCCGGACAAGGGCAGGCCCCTGGGCCAGGTCCACCTGCCCGGCTGGATCCGATGGTAGCGCCAGCGCTTGGCGACCGAGGTTATTCGCCCGGCTTCTTCAGGTGCTTGGCGATATCGCGGTACCCGACCATGCCGTCGAGGAAGTCAGCCGTGCCACCGTCGAGGAGTTCCCTGGCCGCCGACATCATCCCGCCATAGGCAGCCCGGGAGAGGATGCCGCCGAGGCTGATGCGTTTCGCCCCCGCCGCCGCCAGCGGGGCAACGGCCCGCGGCAGACCGGGGGTTCCGATCAGGACGTTGACCGGCCGCTTTACCGACGCACACACTTTCGCGACCGCATCGAGGTCCGGGAGGCCCGGCGCATAGAGTACCTCCGCCCCGGCGGCCTCATAGGCCTGGAGACGCTGGATCGTGTCGTCTAGGTCGGGACGGCCCCACAGGAAGTTCTCCGCCCGTGCCGTCAGCACGAACGGCCGGCCGGCCTTGTCGGCCTCCCGGGCGACGGCGACCGCGGCCTTGACCCGGTCGACCGCGACGTCGAGCGGGAAGATCGGGTCGTCCTTGTCCTGCGTGGAATCCTCGATCGACCCACCGGAAAGGCCGGTATCCAGGGCCATCCGGTAGGTCGCGGCGACATCGTCCAGGGTCTCGCCGTAGCCGTTCTCCAGGTCGGCGGAGACCGGAATGTCGACGGCGGCCACGACGTCGCGGCAATGGGCCAGCATCACGTCCCGCGCGACATCCATGTCGCGCCGCCCGATGGTGGCGGCATAGCCCGACGAGGAGGTCGCCAGCGCCTTGAAACCCATGCCGGCGAGGATCATCGCCGAGCCGACATCGAACGGATTGGGAATGACGAAGGTGCCGTCGGCCCGATGGAGGCCGCGGAAGGCTGCCGCGCGTTCAACGATCGTTGCCATGGTCAGCGCTCCTCACAGGGGCTCAATCCGGCGCGGCCATGCCAACCGCTGGCTTCCGCCTGGGCGACGAACGCCTCCCAGCCGCTGTCGGTCGCCTCCGCGACGACACCGTCGAGCCGCGCGCAGTAGTCGGCGGAGATGCGCCGCTCGACCGCCCGGCGCAGCACCTCGCTGTCCTGGTCGAGCGCGGTCTGCATGACGCTTTCCCAGCGCGTGCCGTATTGCCGTTCATAGTAGATGTCGAAGAACTCGGCATCGAGGCTCATGATCCGCTCGTTCGCGGTCAGGAAGCCGTTGAGCTGGGTCTGCGCGGTGCCCGCCGCAGTGCCCGGCAGGCTCTCGCACGCCCGGGCCGAGTGGGCGAGGTAGAGCGTGTGCATCATTATGTCGTAGGCGCGCGCCT
>CAYNIS010000078.1:0-11247 GCA_964397055.1 uncultured Rhodospirillaceae bacterium
CAACCAAATGCCATAAAAACTGTTAGAATTAAAAACGTAAATCGCGGCATCGCGGGCGGCGGCGGCCTCGCCGTCATCGTAGATGGTGGGCTCGTTCGCGGAAGGCCGCAGCAGGGGGCCGGTCGATCCGGGTTCGCGCAGGGTCGTATCCGCCCCGCGCTCGGGCGGCGGCGGCTCTTCGAGATCGGCAATCCGCGCGGCGTCTGCCTCCGGCCGGATCAGCGTCGCATCCTCGCCGACTTCTTCGAGGCCCGGGGCCGGCAGTGTCGCGGCACCCTCCGGGTCGGGCAGCCGCGCGTCGCCGATCTCTTCGTCGGAGAACTCCTCGGTCGAGACGCCGGGCAGCGAGGCCAGCATGCGGTCGAGCATGGCGTCGTCGACGTGATCCAGCGCCCCGGGCGCGTCGACATCGTCGGTCCCGGTCGCGTCAGCGGCATCGGTCGCGTCGGCGGCATCGGCCGGCTGCTCCGGCACGTCATTCTCCGCCGCCATCGCCTCACCGACGCCGGGCAGGATGTGGCCCGCGATCTCGTCCTCTGAGAACTCCTCGGTCGACACGCCGGGCAGCGAGGCCAGCATGCGGTCGAGCTCATCGTCATCGACGTCGTCGAGGCTGGGCTGCCCCGGCGCTGCGATGCCGTCTTCGGGGGTCGTGGACACCTCCTCCAGGACATTCGACGGCGCGGGCAGGAGGTCGCCGCCGAGCCCGGCGGCCGCCGACGGCACCTGGTCAGGTTCCGGCGGCGGGGACGCCAGCGCCCGCTTCACCAGGACGCCGAGCAGGGTCTGGGCCAGGTTCTCCCAGTCCAGGTCCTCTGCGATCTCGTAGACGGCATTCAGCTTGTCGTAGAGGACGTCGACCTGAGCCGGGCTGCCGCCGCCGGCCTGGGCGCGCTCGAGATCGGCCATCGCCCGGTCGACCAGCAACTGGGCCTGGTCGCGCGACCGCTCCGCGAGTTCGCTCAAGCGATCGCGCGACGCGTCGTCGTCAAGCCGGATCGCGAACTGATGGAGCTTGCCGATCTGCGAGAGCTTGCCCTGGAAGGTGTCGACGTCGTTGCTCTGCTCCTCCAGGCTCTGGGTCAGTTCCTCGGCCGTGAGGTCGATCAGGTGGGCGGCGTTGTCCACGAACTCGACGATGACGTCGGCGCTCAGAAGGTCCTGTTGACCGCGCAGGCTGTCGTCCGCCGACTCGTCCTCCTCGATCAGGCGACCGGCCATCGAGATAAGCTCTTCGACATCGACCATCAAGCTGGCCACGTCGAACCGCTTGAGGTCGTCGCGCTCCTGGACGAATTCGCGGATCGTGGCGTTGACCTTGCGCATGATCTGGGCGGCGAACATGCGCGTGTTCATGCGCACGTTCCGCAACTCGGCCTCCCCGCCGAGCAGTTCCAGCGCCCATTGCAGGATGTCGAGGCGCATGAAGTCGGCAGCGATGTGCTGGATGTCGAGCGTATCCGGGCTGAACAGCATCTTGTTCAGTTCGGACGAGTACATCACGGCGCAGACCGAAAGCTCGCGGTTCAGGTCCTGGACGACCGGACGGCCCTTGTCGCCCGCCCCCAGATCCTCGAGCGTCTGCAGCAACAGCTTGAAGAGGTCGATGGACTCCATCCAGTCCAGCCGGTCGAGATTGATCGGCTTGCCCGGGACCGGCGTGCCCTTGATGATGATGTCCTTCAGCCGGGGCAGCGCATCGCCGGAGATGACCGCGACTTCGCGCCCGACGATGGGCTGCAGGCGCTCGTCCGTCGCCCAGGCCTTGGGATCGACGACCCGTTGGCGGATCAGCGACAGGTAAGCCTCCAAGCCCTGCTCGATCTCCTGGTGCAGGTCCGGCTCGATCTCGGTATCGATCGCCTTCTTGAGCGCCAACAGGAACCGGCCGGCGACGGCATCGAGCTCGCGGTAGATGGCAGCAGTCGACATCTGCGCGGCCTCGGCCGCGGCACGGGCTGCGGACACGCCGGCCGCCGACGCCCCCAGGTCGACCATGGTCGCATCGCCCTCATCGCCGTCCGCCGGGGCGGAATCGGCGTTCGCCCACGCCGTTTCCAGGTCCTGGACGAAGTCGACGGCGGTCTGGTAGCGCCGGTCCTTCTGCCGATCCATCGCCCGGCGGATCACCTGGTCGAAGCTCTTCGGCACGCGGTGGCTGACGCTGGAGGGCAGCGGTGGATCGGTGTTGAGGATCTTGCCGAGTATGGTCGTGAGCGGGCCTGTGAACGGCTTTTGACCGGTGGTCAACTGGTAGAGGAGCGCCCCACAGGAGAACAGGTCGGAACGGCCGTCGACGCCGGTGCCGAGCACCTGTTCCGGCGACATGTAGCTGGGCGTGCCGAGGAGCGCGCCGGCGGCGGTCATCTCCGTGGATTCGACCTTGGCGATCCCGAAGTCCATCAGCTTCACCACGCCGTCCGGCTGCACGAAGATGTTGGCCGGCTTGATGTCGCGGTGGACGACCCCCTTTTCGTGAGTGTAACGCAGCGCGTCCAGGGTCTGCGACATCAGCGAAACGACACGGTCCAATGCCAGGACCGGCTCCTCCTGGAGCACGTCGGCGAGTTCCTTGCCGGTCACCACCTCCATGACCATGAAGACCGAGCCGTCCTGCTCGCCCTGATCGAAGACCCGCACGATGTTGGGGTGGTCGAGCCCCATGGCGACGTCGGCTTCGCGCCGAAACCGCTTCAGGACCTCGTCACGTTCGGAACTCGCCAGGAGGTCCTTGGCGATCGTCTTAATCGCCGCCTTGTTGCCGGTCGCGGTATGATGGGCCTGATAGACGACCCCCATGGCCCCCCGTCCCAGAACCTTTTCGACCTGGTACTGACCGAAGGCGCTCTGCTCCATACCCCAATCGCTCCAGATGCCTTACCCCGGCCGGGACCCCGCGTGCCCCGACGGGTGGTCGTCAGGCTGCCTCGTTGGCGCCGCCGAGGAAGGCGACCGTGCGCGGGTTCGTCGGCCGCTCGAAGAAATCCTCGGTCTCCGCCTTCTCCACGAGCCGCCCCTCGTCGAGATAATAGACGAAGTCGGAGACGGCGCGCACGAACGCCATGTCGTGGCTGGCGATCAGGCAGGTGCGCTGGTTTTCGATCAGGCCGCGGATCATCGACGCGATCGAGAACATCATCTTCGGGTCGAGGGCCGAGGTCACCTCGTCGAAGACGATGATCTCGGGGTCCATCGCCAGGGTCCGGGCGATGGCGATGCGCTGGCGTTCGCCAGCCGAGAGTTCGCCCGGATAGTCGTCCCACTTGTCCTCGAGCTCGAACATGCGCAAGAGCGACATGCCGCGTTCCGCCGCCTCCTCGTCGGTCTGCTTCAGGACCTTCTTCGGCGCCATGGTGATGTTGTCGAGGCAGGTCCAATGCGGAAACAGGTTGAAGGTCTGGAAGACGATCCCGAGCTTCCGGCGAAGATCGATCCGGTCGACCTTGGTCTGGGTGATGTCCACGCCGTCGATGATCACCTTGCCGCTGTCGGGCTTGGTCAGGGCCGACAGGCAACGCAGGAAGGTGGTCTTGCCGATCCCGGACGGTCCGACGATCGTGTGCGCCTTGTGCCGGGCGAAATCGATCGAAATGTCGTCGATCACAACATCGTCGTCATACCGCTTGCGCAGGTTGACCGCCTGCACGATGGGAGCCGTCAATCCATCGGTCATCCTGCTCAAGCTCTCTTTCGCCGATTGGTCAGGTATTCCGTGATCACCGTGATCGGATAGCAGAACAGGAAGAACCACAGCATCACGTAGAGGTAGAGGGGCACGTTGAGGTAGGGGTTGTCCGGACCCGCGGTGTCCAGGATCTTGCCGGTGGCGGAGACGATTTCGCCGACGCCGACCAGCGAGGCCGTGGACGACGCCATGATGATGATGGCGAAGTAGTTCATCCAGGGCGGCACCAGCATGCCCATGGTCTGCGGCAGCACGATGCGGCGCATGGTTTCGCCCCGGGTCATGCCGAGCGCGTCACCGGCATCCCACTGTCCCTGGTCGATGGCGCGGATGGCCCCCACCGTGTTGTCCGACATGAAGCCGATCACCGGCATGGCGAGGCCGAGCGTCGCCTTGATCTCGCCGGGGATGTTGAAGACCCGGTCCTGCTCCAGGACCAGCAGCCCGAAGAGATAGCTTCCGCCCTGGACGACGATCTCGAACGGGATCATCGCCGAGAGATAGAACAGGAACACGATCGACGGCGTGTTGCGCATCACCTGGGTCAGGCCCCAGCAAGACCCCTTCAGGATCGACGCCCCGGACATCCGGCCCATGCCGACCAGCACGCCGATGAAGGTGCCGATCGCCATCGCGAAGACCGAGATCAGCATGTTCATCTGGAAGCCTTCGAACAGCCCCGGCGTCCAGACGGCAAGATCGCGGAATACCTTCTCGGCCGGCGGCTGTGCCGCCCGCTTCTCCGCCAGGGTGTCGGCGCTGTTGAGCCTTGCCAGGTCCTCTTCCGTGGCGGTCATGTCGCGCAAGGTGACGGCGACGGTATCCAGAAGGCCGCCGATCGGCAGTTCCCGCCCGCGGTCGGTCGCCGTCTGGGCAGGGGCCGGTCCCGTGAACGCCACAGCCATCGCCAGCCCGACTAGGCCCGCCGCGAAGAGACGTCGAAGGCTGAGGGCAAGGTGACCGCCGCGCAACATGCCGAACAACCCCTGGAACCGGCCGGTCATTCCGCTCACGCCCCCATGCCCGGCAAGCGCATCGACCGCCGCGCGCGGTCGAGAATGATCGCCAGAACCGTGATGAAGACGAAGAACGTCACCAGCAGCACGTTCATCATCACGATGGAGTTCTGCTCTTCGGAGATGATCTGGTTGGAAACATAGAGCAGTTCCGGCAACGCGATCGCCATCGCGATCCCGGTCGCCTTGACGATGTTGATCAGGTTGGCGGTGATCGCGGGCAGAGCGAGCCGCATGGCCAGGGGCAGCACGATGTAGCGCTGGACCTGGACGTCCGACATGCCGAGAGCTTCCGCCGCCTCCACCGATGCCTTCGGCACGGCATCCATCGCCGAGCGGAAGATGATCACGTTCGGGCTGCCGGCGTAGAGGGAAAGCGCCACCGTCGCCCAGAAGAAGCTGCCGAACATCGGGCCCGGGATACCGTCGGCATCGACGACCTGGGGCAGCAATTCGGAGACGCCGAAGTAGAACAGGAGGATGTGGACGAGCGGCGGAGTTGCCCGGAACAGGGTGACGTAAAGGCTGACGACCCAGCGCAAGGGCGGGATCGGCGCCTTCAGCGCCAACGCCCCGACAAGGCCGATGACGACGCTGAAGACCAGGCAGGCGAGCGAGAGCTGGAGGGTCAGCGCAAAGCCGCGGATGAAATCGGTGCGGTCGATCTCATCGAACAGGATGGTGAGCTCGATGCCGTTGGACCGGAGGAAGTCGCGGACCGGGCTCGCCTCTTCCACGGCGCGGCCGATCGGCAGGATGCCGAGCACGTAGAGGCATTCGATCGGATAGTCGCCGTCAGCGCCGCGCTGGCAAACATAGTTACCGGCAGCATCGGTCGCACTCCAGACCCGGTTCATCTCCTCCAGATAGTCGGTGCGCTGGATGTTCCACTTGTCCTGCATTTGCAGGATGAAGCCGGTACGGTGCCAGTCACCGATGGTGTCCTGGATGAAGCGGTGGAGCGGCCCGCCGCCTTCCTGCTTCTGGATGCCGATGGTCCATGGCACCAGCTCCTCGGTCGGCAGCGGCATCTCGTACCGGCGCCAGCGCGGCTGGGTCAGGTCGTAGGCGATCGCGGTGTCGTCATAGAGCCAGGCGACACAGCGGTTCTGTTCCAGCGCGGAGAGCGCGTCGCGATTGGCCTTGAAGACCAGAAGCTCCGGCCCGTAGCGGTAGCGGATGGTCTTGTTGGAATACGCCCCCTGCTTGGCGCAGACCTTGCGACCGTCGAGATCTTCCCAAGCGCTGAAGGACCGGTCGGAACGGCTGAGGATGTTGAGGCCCGACGAGTAATAGTGCGGTTCGATCAGGGTCGCCGCCTCACGCCGAGTCTCGTTGTCGCCCATGGTCGCGATGACCACGTCGATATTGCCGTTTTCCAAAAGCTGCAGGCGGTTCGCACTCTGCACCTGGCGCAGGTCGAGATCGACGCCGAGACGGTCGGCGAGATCCTTGGCGAGGTCGATCTCCAGCCCGACCAGCTGCCCGCGGTTATTGCGGAAGCCCCAGTTCGGATAGTCGCCCTTGACCCCGACGACGAGGCGATCCCGCATCCGGATCATGTCGATCCGATCGGTGGCCGCGGCCGGAAGCGAGCTCACGGCGGTCAGAATGACCAGGAAGACGAACGACCAAACGCGGTGGATCATGACTTTGTCGAGCTCCGCCTCGGGGACGAGCGGTCCGCGAAGCCCCCCGGGACCGCTTCTGGCCCTGACCCCGCGCGCGCACCTGCGCCGGCTCGGCGAGCCGGATGCCAAGTTCCGCGAGACTATCGGGCAACAGGGCCGGCCTCAACTCTTTCGTTTGACTTGAGGCTCAGGGAACAGGCGGTTGCGTCGAGGCAGCACCGAAGGTGTTGCCTCCGTCTCACACCTCGCCGACTGCCAGGATGCAGTAGCCGAGCGAAGCGGGGATGACGTTCCGGATGGTGCGATCGACCGACGCGATCGTGCTGTGCCGTGTCACCGAGGATTCCGGGAAGTAGCTTTCCGCCGACAGCCGGACGTTCTTGAAGCCGGCGGCTTCGAGGTCAACGCGCAGGCGATGCGGCGTGTAGAGGTGATAATAGAGTTCGATCACCTTCCCGTCCTTCTGACGGTGGTAGACGATGTCGCCCTTCTCCAACCGCCGCCCGTCGAAGGTGCGGGTGGCATCCATGGCGCACTTGAACCGGGCGACACGGAACCGGCGGAACAGGTTGGGGACGGACACGATCACCTTCGCCGGCGTGCTGGCCGGCCGGTCGTCGGCCATGGCCCGGCGCAGACGGGTCAGAATGTCGATGCGGTCCTTGTGCCCCTGAATGTGGGACAACACGCCGAACATCAGGCCGACGACATCATACGGGCCGTGCCTCGCCACCTCGTCCAGGTCGCCGCCGAGGATGGTGACGCGATCGCGATCCGGGCTGTCCGGCAGCCGGCGCGCGTGGTCCGCATTCGCCGCGGAAGAGATGTCGTAGGCGACGACATGGGCGGCGGTGTGATTGAGGAGCGGCAGGGTGTAGCGGCCGTTGCCGGCGCCGAAGTCGAGGATGCGGCGGGCGTCGGCCGCCAGATCCAGCCAGATCGCAAGCGTCGACGGATTGCAGGTCGGATAGCGCTCTGCGTAGTAGCCGGATTCGAAATACCGGTCATAGGCAGACGCGATGATGTTGCCCATGGCGACACTCCGGACGGGCGCCAACCCGGTAACGTCGACACGCATTGCGGTCTTCCTTTCGGTTGGCGAGGGAACCGGGGGCACGCCCGCATTCCAGCGGCGCCCCTGATAATGGGCGCCCTCTCGCATGGTCAATCGCGGGGTGTGGACTACTCCCCGCGGGCGTTGCAGATCGACAACAGTTGCCGCGTGGGCTTGGCCCCTCGCCGGCCAGGGCCTGTCCTGATCGTCCCGACGGAAAGGGTCAGACGACCGGGTGCAGGGTTTGCCTGGGCTCGGTTAAGGTTTCACGAATGACCTGGAGCCCGCGTTCCAGTTCCGCACGTTCCGGCGTGGAGCACAGGCATACCCTGACTGCATGGGTGAGCGGGGCACGGCCCACCGCAAAGGCATCGGCCTGGGTCACCCGCACCCCGCGGCGCAGCAGTTCCGCGGCGAACTCCTCCCGGCGCCAGGGTTCCGGCAGCTTCAGCCACAAGTGGAAGGCAACCGCGCGGGATTCGACGTCGAAGCCGTCGAGGATCGATCGGGCGAGGTCCTGGCGCACGCGCGCCTCTTCCCGCCGGTGCCTCGCGATGCGATCGGCCTCGCCGTTTTCGATCAACTGGCGGCCGACCTCCGCCCCGATCGGGCCCGCCATCCACGACGTGGCCCGGATCGCCCCGACCATGCGTTCGGCGATCACCGGCGGGGCGACCATGTAGCCGACCCGCAGACCCGGCGTGATGCTCTTCGCCAGACCGTTGAGGTAGCAGGTCCGTTCCGGCGCCAGATTGGCGACCGGTAGCGGGGAGTCCGGCTCGAGAAAGCCGTAGAGGTCGTCCTCGATCAGGGTCAGGCCGTTGCGCCGCGCCACCTCCGCGATCGCCAGGCGCCGGTCTTCCGGCATCGACGCGGTCGTCGGGTTGTGGACGGTCGGCATGAAATAGACGATCTCCGCCCCGGTCACCCGGGCCGCTTGGTCGAGCGCGTCCGGCACCAGCCCGTCGGCGTCGAGATCGACCGCCGCCAGCCGCACGCCGACCAGATCGGCCGCGGCCTTCAGCCCCGGATAGGTCAGCCGCTCGACCAGGATCGTGTCGCCGGGTCGGGTCAGAACCTGGAGCAGAAGCGCCATGGCATGCTGGCCGCCATGGGTGACGATGATCTGGTCGGGATCCACCGGATAGCCGCGCTGGGCGAGCCACGCGGCACCGGCCGCGCGATGCTCCGGCAGGCCGGCATGGGGCTGATAGTCGAGCAGACCGGCAAGTTGCTTGTGCCCGGCAACGGCACGCAGCGCCTCGGCGACCGCCTCGCACTCCTGGCCGAGAGCGGCCGCATTGACCGCCAGGTCGATGACCGTCGGCGCGTCCGCCGCCAGCCGGATGATGTCCTCGGTCGGGCCCGGCCGGCGCTTTTGATCGCGCACATAGGTGCCGCGGCCGACCTCGCCGGAGACCAGGCCCCGACGCTCGGCCTCGGCATATGCGCGGCTGACCGTGCCGACCGTGACCCCCAACCGATAGGCGAGATCACGATGGGTGGGCAGTCGCGTGCCGGGATTGAGCCGGCCGGCGGCGACGTCGTCGCCCAGGCAATCGGCGATGGCGCGATAGCGCGGGCCGGACCTTCCGGCAAGGTCGGGAAACCACATTGTCATCATGACAACATTCGGGTTGCGGGACAATTTCACAGGATGTACACGATTTTTCGAAACAATAACTGCGCCGAACCGACGCAAAGGTCAAGGATTGTCACCATGACAAATGACAATGGCATCTCTCCGCGGCCAGCGACCCAGGGTACCGGGACCTCCACCTTCGACCAGGCCCTGCTCGCCTTCCTGACCCTGCCGAGCCGGGCTGTCGAGCAGCTGCTGGTCTGGGATCAGCGGTCCCGGGAACGCCGCCAGTTGGCCGAGCTGTCGAGCCGGGCCCTGGACGACATCGGCCTCGACCGCTCGGCGATGGATCGGGAAGCGGCCAAGCCGTTCTGGGTGGACTGACCTCCCGCGGCGGGTCACTGTAGGGGCTTCCCTGATATTGTTTCGTCGAGCGGACCCCATGATCGAGATTGTTCCCGTCACGCTGACCGGGCGGCATGTCCGGCTGGAACCGCTCGGCAGCGCCCACCTCGACGCCCTTTGGGGCGCCCACGGCGTCAGCGACAGCGTGGAGACGTCCGTCACACGCTGGTTCCCGGTGCCGATGGCGCGGCGGGAGGCCCTCGGCGCCTTCATCGAGGAGGCGGAAACGGCACTCGCGGCGGGGGCGGCGCTGCCGTTCGCCACGATCGACGTCGCAACCGGCAAACCGGTGGGCTCGACCCGCTTCGCCAATGCCGACAAGACCCATCGGCGGGTCGAGATCGGCTGGACCTGGCTCGGGCGGCAATGGCAGCGGTCCGCGCTGAATACAGAGGCGAAGCTCCTGATGCTGACCCACGCGTTCGAGCAGTGGCGCTGCATCCGGGTGGAGTTCAAGACCGACAGCCTGAACCAGCCGTCGCGCACCGCTCTTGCCCGCCTTGGCGCCGTCGAGGAGGGCACGTTCCGCAATCACATGGTGATCCCGGACGTCGACGGATCCGGCGGACGCTATCGCCACTCCGTCTACTTCTCGATCACGGACGGCGAATGGCCAGAGGTAAAGGCACGTCTTCAGGACCGCCTGGCGCGCGGGTGACGAATGCCGGTAAAGCTTGAGAAACCCTGGGGTTCCCGCCGGCGCAAGCGCTGGCTCGGAAGGTCTGCGTCCCGGAAATCCGGGAGGCTCGGCGATTGACCGCCATCGGCCCACGCCCATAGCCTCCTCGTGGGCTCCAACCTCCCAACGGGTTGAAAGGACAAGTCGATGACCATGCCGAACGCGCGGCCACGGGTGCCGCTGTTCTCCTCCGGTCCCTGCGCCAAGCGCCCGGGCTGGCGGGTCGAGAATCTGGCCGACGCCACCGTCGGTCGCTCCCACCGCTCCAAACCGGGCAAGGCCAAGCTGGCCGAGGTGATCGAGCGTTCGCGCGCCCTCCTCGGCATTCCCGCCGACTATCGCGTCGGCATCGTCCCCGCCTCCGACACCGGCGCGTTCGAGATGGCGATGTGGACACTTCTTGGTGCCCGCGGCTGCGACGTCCTCGCCTGGGAAAGCTTCGGCAAGGACTGGGTCACCGACATCGTCAAGCAGTTGAAGCTGGCGGACACGCGCAAGATCGAAGCCGACTACGGCGATCTGCCGGACCTCGGCCAGGTCGACTTCGCGAAGGACGTGGTGTTCCTTTGGAACGGCACCACGTCGGGCGTGCGCGTCCCGGACGGCGACTGGATCCCGGCCGAGCGCGAGGGCCTGACCCTCTGCGACGCCACCTCCGCCGCGTTCGCGATGCCGATCGACTGGGCGAAGATCGACGTCGCGACCTGGTCCTGGCAGAAGGTGCTGGGAGGAGAGGCACAGCACGGCATGCTGGTGCTGAGCCCGCGCGCGGTCACGCGGCTGACCACCTACACCCCGGCCTGGCCCCTGCCCAAGCTGTTCCGCATGACCAAGGACGGCGCGCTGACCGAGGGCATCTTCAAGGGCGAGACGATCAACACGCCCTCCATGCTGGCGGCCGAAGACGCCCTGGACGGCCTGAAATGGGCGGAAGCGATCGGCGGCCACGATGCCCTCGTCGCTCGCAGCCGGGCCAACCTCAACGCGGTGGAAACCTGGGTCGAGCGTACCGGCTGGGTCGACTTCCTGCCGTCGCGGCCGGAAATCCGCTCGTCGACCTCGATCTGCCTGAAGATCGTCGACCCGTGGTTCACAGCCCTCGATGCCGACGGCCAGGCCGATGCAGCCAAGCGCATGGCGACCATGATCGAGGCGGAAGGGGCGGCCTACGACCTCGCCGCCTACCGCGCCGCCC
>CAYNIS010000079.1:0-11200 GCA_964397055.1 uncultured Rhodospirillaceae bacterium
CTCACCGCGCTCGCCATCGGTTTCATCTTGGTTCAATTCGTCCACACGGCCTAGGTAGGCGACGGGCCGGCATCCGCCAGAGTGCTGGGCGCGAACCGCCGGTTCGGTGGAACCGGACACCTCAATCGGCGGCGTAGCTGACCAACTGTGCCACTTCGGCTCGGTCCGTCTCCCTTGTCCCGGTCGTTCCCCTGGAGGCAGCAATGGCCACGGCCGGCTGGCCGCGGTCAGCCTCCTGCGCGAGGACGGTGGCACCCCAGGCCGTGATCCGCTCCGCCGGCAACGAGACGGTCACCACGGTGCCGACGCCGACCAAACTGTCGATCGAGACCTGGCCGCCGTGAAGCTCGATCAGGCGGCGCGAGATGTAGAGGCCGAGACCGGTGCCCTTGTCCGTGCGCGACAGGCCCTCATGGTGCTGGTGAAAGGGTTCCAGCACCTTCGCCAGCGCCTCCGGGGCGATCCCGACACCGCTGTCGACCACACGGATCGCGATGCCGCCACTACCCGACCGGTCGGTGGAGACGGCCATGCGGCCGCCGTTCGGCGTATACTCGATGGCGTTGCCGATGACGTTGTTCAAGACCTGAACGATGGCGCGGCGGTCGACATTCAAGATGGCACCATCGGGCGGCGCATCGACGATCAGACGCTGGTCGCGCTTGCCGGCACGCACCGCGAGCAGCTTGACCGAGGTGCCGATGAGGTCGGCCGCCGGTACCGGTTGGGCGTCGATCTTATACTGGCCCGCCTCGATCTTGGAGATGTCGAGGACGTCGTCGATCAGGCTGGTCAGCAGCGTCCCGGACGTGTGGATGTCGTCGGCATACTGCCGGTAGTCGGCATTGCCGATCCCGCCCAGCACCTCCATGCGGATCATGTCGGCGAAGCCCATGATGGCGTTCAGCGGCGTGCGCAATTCGTGGCTCATATTGGCGAGGAAGAGGTTCTTGACCCGGTTCGCCTTCTGGGCGTCGTCGCGTGCGGCGACCAGTTGCTCCTGGGTCGAGACCACCTTGGTTATGTCGCGGACCAGCAGCATGGCACCGCGCCTGCCGTTGGCGACCAGCCCGATCGGCACGGCGCGGGCTTCGACCCAGCCCTGCCAGTCGTCGGTTTCCAGCCGGAACGTCATTTCCTGCAGGCGCTGGGTGCGGATCGCCGTGGCGATCGCCGCCAGGGGCTGTTCGGCAGAACCGCCGGGCATCGACGCTGCGAGCGCGTTGCCGCTGGCGCGTTGACAGAGCCCAGCGAGCGGATGCCTTGAGCCGGTGTGCGCCTCCAGGCGATGACCGTCTTCGTCGACAACCATCAACACGTCGGGGAGGGCGGCAAGCATGCCGGCGATGCGCGTGTCCTTCTCCTTCAGCTTTTCTTCCGTCTTCAGGCTGTTGAAGATCTCGAACAGGAGCAGGCACAAGGCGGGCGTCGCCAATGTCAGGATCGTGACGAGCGACGGCGCGAGATCGGAGAGGGCGCGGCTGCGTGCCGGCTCGGGCAGCAGATAGAACGTCGCGACCGCCATCGCGTTGACGCACAGGCCCATGGCGACATAGGCCCAGGGCACCCGCTTTCGCCCGCCGAAGCCGAGCCAATGGAAGCCGAGGCCGATCAGGGCGGCGGCGCCGATCCCCACCACGCCGGCGGCCATGCCCGGCCCGCCCACGAACACGCGGAAGAGGGCCGACGGGATCACCGCGCCGGCCGCCGCGAACGGCCCGCCGAACAGGGCGGCCGCGGAGATCACGACACTGCGCGCATCGAAGATGATGCCGGGGGCGAGCGCCACCGGTGCCGCCATGCCGATTACCGCGATCACGCCGAACAGCAGGCCGCTTGCAACCTGGCCGGCCTGGCTGGACATCGAATAGCGCCGGGCCAGCACCCACTGAAGCAGGCACAGCGCCAGAAGGACGCTGGTGCCGCGCAGGAACTCCATCAACAGCGCTTTGTCGAAGGCAACGGTGATCATCGGGCATGCTTTCCCTCGTCCGGCATGAGCGATGCATCAACGTATAGTGCGCGTCGAGGAAGTGCTGACGTCCATCCGGATAGGATGCCGGGGCGTAGGGTTACTTCTTCCCCGTCTAGTGTCCTGATTCCGAAGTTCGCTGCCAGGGCGAAACCCGCGCGCTTGCGAACTTCGGAATCGAGAAGGACACTAGATTCACTAGGTTGCTCGTGTGATTCAGATCGAGAAGGTCGCACCCAACTTGCGGATAGAGCGATCGACCTTCTCGATCATCACACTAGAGCATTTTCCGAACTGCCGGGCCGATCCCGTCCGGCTCGGCAATGCTCTCGCGCATGTTCCAGCGATGTGGACCCACATCGCGGTTCGGAACTCGCGCCAACCAATTGAATCTGAGCATTTGCCGAACCGCCGGACCGATCCCGTCCGGCTCGGCAATGCTCTCGCGCGTGTTCCAGCGATGTGGACCCACATCGCGGTTCGGAACTCGCGCCAACCAATTGAATCTGAGCATTTGCCGAACCGCCGGACCGATCCCGTCCGGCTCGGCAATGCTCTGGGGGCATGGTTACTCGGCGGCGACCGACGCGCCCGCGGCATCGGCCGGTGCCTCTCCGCGCCGTCGACCGGGCGTTGCGACGCTGTGCCTGGCGAACATCAATGTGACGGTCGTTCCCCGCCCGACATCGCTTTCGATGGAGAGCCGGCCGTCGTGGAGGGGCATCAGGCGGCAGGAGATGTAGAGCCCCAGTCCGGAGCCGTGTTCGGCGCGGGACAGCTGGCTGTGGTGCTGGTGGAACGGCTTGACCACCTCCGACAGGGCCGCAGCCTCGATGCCGACGCCGGTGTCGGCGACCCGAAGTGCGGCGCCGCCATCCGGGGTCGGGGAAAGCGAAACCCGGACCGTGCCGCCGTTCGGCGTGTACTTGATGGCGTTGCCGATGACGTTGTTCAGCACCTGGAGAATGGCACGGCGGTCGACGATGAGGGCGAGGTCGGGATCTGCGATGTCGAGCGCCAGTTCCTGGCCGCGCCCCCGCGCGCGTGCGTCGAGGAGCTTCGCCGACGAGCGGATCAGTTCGGCGGCGATTTCCGGCTTGCGCTCCACCCGGTACTGGCCGGCCTCGATCCGGGAAACGTCGAGGACGTCATTGACGAGGCTGACCAGAAGCTCGCCCGAACTGTGGATGTCCTCCACATACTGGCGATAGGTGTCAGCCCCGAGCGGGCCGAACAGCTCGTGCCGCATCATGTCGGAAAAGCCCATGATCGCGTTGAGCGGCGTCCGCAGATCATGGCTCATGTTCGCCAGGAACTCGGTCTTGACCTGGCTGGCCCGCTCCGCCGCATCGCGGGCCTGGATCAGCTCTGTGACGACCCGCACCAGGACGACGACGCCGTGCTTGCCGTTGCCCAGCGTACCGATCGGAACCGCGCGCGCCTGGAACCAGCCCGAGCCCTCCAGCATGAGGAGCGGGAAGGTCGCTTCCACCGGTTCGTGTGCTTCGATGCTGTGCCGGATCCCGGTGATGAACCTTTCGACCAGCGGCGCCTCCAGCGCCCCTGCCAGGGTCCGGCCCTCGATCACCGATCTCAGCCGTGTCAGCCGGGTTTCCGTGCTGGTGTGGGCTTCGTGGCAGAGGCCGTCTCCGTCGATCACCAGCAGCATGTCCGGCAGTGCCGAGAGCATCCCGCTCATCCGGCGGTCGCGATGGTGAAGTGCCCGCTCGGTCGCGAGGCTGCGGTCGATCTCGTTCAGCAGGGTCGTGACCGCCAGCGTCGCCAGGGTGAAGGTCACGAAGTAAAGCGGGCCGAATTCGAGGATCGCACGCCAGCGCTCCGGCTCGGGGAAGGTGAGGAAGCTCGCGACGCCGAGGGCGTGGACGATCGCTCCCATGGCGAGGTAGCTCAACGGGTTGCGATCGCTTCCCCCCTTGCCGGCACGGCGGAAGGCGAGGCCGACGACCGCGGCGACGGCGGTGGCAAGACAGCCGGCGACCGCCCCCGGACCGCCGATGATCAGGCGCACGATGATGACCGGGCCGCCCGCGGTCGCGGCAACCAGGGGGCCGCCGAAAAGGGCCGCGGCAGAGACGACGACCGTGCGCGGGTCGAAGAAGATGCCGGGTGCGAAGGGGATCGGGGCCAGCATGCCGAGCACCGCGATCCCGGCGAACAGCACGCCCGTTGTCAGGCTTCGCGCCCAGCCCTCACGCGGGAACATGCGTGCGCTCGCCCAGTGCAGCAGGCACAAGGACAGCAGGACCGCCGATCCGTGCAGCAGTTCGACGATGAAGCGGATGTCGTTTGCGTCGCCACCCATTCGTGTCCGGCCTCCACGATCACACCCCCTATCTCATGCTGAACGCGCAAGGGGCGGACCGGCAAGATGACCCCGGCGGTGCATTGGTATAGGGTCGGTTAGCCTGGAAAATCACCGTTCGGAGGAGGCCTTCGTCTTGCCTCAGCATGTGCTTCGGGTACTTCTCGTCATCATTCTCGCCGGGTGCGGCTCGACACCGCGCAACGCCATATCGGAGGCGGACCTGGCCACCGCCCGCCCCTACGGCATTGCCGGTCTTGTGCGGGTCTGGGGGGACAGCGTCGGCGCGGACCAGCGGGACGAGTTGCTGCGCGGCATCGTCGGCCGCTTTCAGCGCTTCTATGCCGAGGAGATCGCGCGCAACGAACCGATCACCCAGAACGTGCTCGCCATTTCCGGCGGCGGTGCCTATGGCGCGTTCGGGGCTGGTGTCATGGTCGGCTGGACGGAACGCGGCGACCGCCCGACCTTCGACATCGTGACCGGTGTCAGTACCGGGGCGATCATTGGGCTCCTGGCCTTCCTGGGGCCGGACTACGACGACGACCTCAAGCGCTTCTACACCGAGTATTCGACCGAGGACCTGTTGCGGCCCGCGTTCTTCGTCGCCCTACGCGGCGGCAGTTCGGTCGCCGACACCAGCGGCTACCGGGCGATCATCGACGACTTCGTCGACGATGTCGTTGTCTCGCGCCTCGCCGTGGCGGCGGCCAGGGGGCGAACGCTCCTGATCGGGACGACCAACCTCGACGCCTCCCGCCCGGTGGTCTGGAACCTGAGCGCGATCGCGGCAAGCGGGCATCCGATGGCCAAGGAACTGATCCGCGACGTGATCCAGGCGTCTTCGGCAATTCCGGCCGTCATGCCGCCGGTGGTCATTCCGTCGGTGACCGCGGACGGGGAAACCTTCGACGAGGTCCATGTCGACGGCGGGGCGACCCAGCAGGTCATGCTGTTCAGCCCGGAACTGCCGATCAGCGAGGTCGACCGGGTGCTCAACGCCCGCATCGATCGGTCGATCCACATCGTCATGAACAATTCGGCACGCTATCGCTACGACCCCGTCGGCCTCGATGTCCTGTCGATTGCCGGCAAGGCGATGAGCAGCCTGATCGGCGGCGCCGGGGCCGGGGACATCTACAAGATCTTCGCGATCGCCCAGCGTGACGGCATCGACTTCAACGCGATCTGGATCCCGGAAAGCTTCGAGGAGGAGCCGGAAGAGCCCTTCGACATCGAGTTCATGGGCGCCTTGTTCGAGGTCGGCAACGAGCTGGGGCGCGAGGGCGGCTCCTGGGGGGCCTACCCGCCGAACTTCGCGCCCGGCAGCAGGGGGTGACGCGCGGCGGACGCGGTCGCGCGGATCATCCCGCTCGGCGGCCTGCCATTCCCCTCTCGCCGATACCGCGGCAGGCATTGGCGCAAATGCCGAGCGGACCTCATCAGTCTGCGACGACCGTTTGCGCTCCGATCTAAAAGGTTGCGCATTTTCCGAACCGCCGGGCTGGTTCAGTCTGGCTGGAAAATGCAATGGATTCCAAAAGCGAACGGACCTTTTGGAAAGGAATGCCCATGAAACCCGTGATCCTGGTCGTCGGTGCCGGTGCCGGTATCGGCGGCAACGCCGCCAAGCGCTTCGCGCGGGAGGGGTATCACGCGGTCCTCCTGCGCCGCTCCGATGCCGATGGCCTCGCCAAGCTGGTCGCGGAGATCGAGGCGGCGGGCGGGTCGGCCACCGGTCACATCCTGAACGCGGTCGAGCCTGACACGATCGAGGATCGGGTCGTGGCAACCGAGCGCGATGTCGGCCCGATCGACGTCGTGCTCTTCAACCTCGGCGCCCAGATCGGCGACCGGTCGCTCGCCGAAACCTCCTACAAGCAGTTCGAGAGGGCCTGGCAGCTTGCCTGCTTCGGGCTCTTCCGCCTCGCCTCCGCGGTCTGTCCCCTGATGGAGGAACGCGGCCGCGGCACCATCCTGGTGACCTCCGCGACCGCCGCCGTGCGCGGCAACAAGGGCCAGCACGCCCATGCCGCGGCGATGGGCGGGCGGCGGATGCTGTGCCAGACACTGAATGCCGAGTTCGCGTCGAAGGGCATTCACATCGCCCATGTCCTGATCGACGGCGCGGTCGATGCGCCCGATACCCTCGGCAGGTTGCTGGGGCCGGAGGGCTTCCAGGCGCTGCGCGAAAGACGGGGCATGGAGAACGACGGCCTTCTCCTGCCGGAAAAGATCGCGGAAACCTATTGGCACCTGCACAACCAGCATCGGTCCGCCTGGACGCACGAGATGGACCTGCGCGCGTTCTCCGACGTCGCCTGGTGGAACCACGCGTGACCTGACGATGCCGCTCAAACGCTGGCGGCGAGCGCCCAGGTGAGGGGCGGCGCCAGATGCGTGGCGAGCGCATAGTCGACGCGCAGCGCCCGTCGTGCTGCACCGGATCGGCTGGTGGCAGAGCGGTGCAGGGTCAGCGCCTTGACGAACAGGATGTCGCCGCGGGCCGCGACACAGGTCTCCTGCCGGCAGCGGTCCGCGACGGTGCCGGCATCGCCCGACGCGACGCGGCCCCAGCGATGGCTGCCCAGCGCCAGTTCCATCGCACCGCCGTCGGCATCTGCCGGGTCCAGATGCACCCGCGCGAACAGCATGCCGGCCAGGAGGTCCGCCGGCGGCTCGACATGCCACAGGCCGTCTTTTCTGGACCAGTTGGTATAGCCCTCGACCGTGTAGCGCTCGGCGACCGCGATGACGCGATCCTGATGCCAGGGCAGGGACCAGTTGGTTGCCGCCGACTTGTCGAAGAGGGTGAGGCGGACCGGACGCGCGCCCGGCAGAACCTTGGCCGCCAGGGGGGCCAGCGCCCGGTTGATCGCTGCAACCGGTTCCGGATCGCTGATGCGGATGCCGGCGGTCCCGCTTCCCTCCGCCAATGCGTCGAGGTCGGCCAGCGCCTCCTCTGACAGGGCGGCCCGGAACCAGACCCGCCCTTCCTCTTCCAGTTCGCGCGCACTTTCCGTCATGCGTCGGCTTCACGTCGATTGAGGGAGGTCCTGAGCGCCGGCGGTACCAGGCGGCCGTCGATGGCCGCGAGCCCGAGGGCTATCAGCGACATACCGCCGATCTGACCGGCTGTCACGGTCTCATCCAGGAAGGCAACGCCCAGCATCACTGCCGACAGCGGGGCGAGGAAGGTAACGAGCAGAAGATTGGTCGCCCCGGCACGGGCGAGGAGAGAGAGAAGTAGAGGATGTAGGCGAAGGCCGTCGACAGGAAGGCGAGACCGGCGACCGCGGCGATCGCTCCGGGTCCAGGGATCGGCAGGGCGAACGGGTCGTCGATTGCCAGTGCCAGAGGGACCAGGACCAGCGTTGACCCGGTGACCTGGCCCGCCGCCGGTCCCAGTTGCGCCGGTTCCGGTTCCATCGGGCTCAATCGCGTTGGGCAATCGCCTTGTCGGTCGCGTCGACCAGCGTGCGGACCAGGACCCAGAGGCCCATAAGCGGGCCGCTGACGGCAATCCAGCCGACGGTCGCCAGAACCGCAAGGTCCCACCCGTCGACGCCGGCCGCAAAGCGGGCATGGGCGCGGTTGAGGCCGACGATCGCCCCGAGAACGATCGCGATGCCGAAATAGAGGCGGCTGACGAGCGACAAACGCATGGGAAACCACCAGTGGTCCTGTAGTCGGTGCGCACCGTATCGCCGCCGCTGACTTCGCGAAAGAGACCGCGCGCACATCAGATGAAGAGGGAGATCGCCCCGGTGGGGGTCGCCTCGAGATATGTCGCCACACCGGCGCGCTCGATCGCCAGATCGGGTCTGAGCGGAGCCTCGGTCAGGCTCTCCGTGGTCAGGGCGAGCTCGCAGACGATGACGCGGACGTCGAGGCTCGCCACCGCCTCGATCAGGGTTTCGAGGTCGGCTCCACCGCGCGCCCGGATCGCGTGATCGCGGGCGGAGGGCGGCGCGCCGTCCGCCGCCGGGTCCAGGCCGTGCCAACCGGGCAGGAAGCCGTCGGCGGCGGCGAGGGCGACACGGACCGCGCGCCCGGTCAGGAACATCACCACCGGTCGGCCGATGGCGGCCGCCGCTGCCGCCATGACGAAGGCGTAGTGGACGCGGTCGAAGCCACCGGCGTGGACGACGAGGCTGAGGGCCGGCTTCGAGGTCGCGTCAGGCGGCATGCCCGAGGTCCCGGATCGTCGGCTTGTCGCTGCACAGGGCACAGTCCGGGTCGCGTGCCACCCGGATGGTCTGGAACCGCGCGGAAAGCGCATCGTAGAGGATCAGCCGGCCGACGAGGCTGTCGCCGATGCCGAGCAGTTCCTTCACAACCTCGACCGCCTGGAGCGACCCGACCGTGCCGGCCAGGGCACCGAAAACGCCGGCCTGCGAACAGGAGGGGGCGAGGTCGGGAGGCGGCGGTTCGGGGAACAGGCAGCGATAGCAGGGGCCGGACTTGTCGAAGCTCCGGAAGGTCGCGATCTGCCCGTCGAACCGCAGGATCGCCGCGGACACCAGGGTCTTGCCGGCGAAGTGGCAGGCGTCGTTGACCAGGTAGCGCGTGTCGAAATTATCAGACCCGTCGGCAACCAGATCATAGCCGGCGATGACGCCGGCGGCGTTGCCGGCATCGAGGCGCAAGGGATGGGTGACAACCTCCACGCCGGGGTTGATCGCCCGCGCGCGTGCCGCGGCACTTTCGGTCTTCGGCCGACCGACGGCGGCCGTCTCGTGGATCACCTGGCGCTGCAGGTTGGAGAGATCGACGGTGTCGTCGTCCACGATCCCGATGCGTCCCACGCCGGCCGCCGCGAGATACATGATCAGCGGCGTCCCCAGACCGCCGGCACCGATGACCAGGACCGACGACCGGAGCAGGCGCGTCTGGCCGACGCCGCCCACTTCCGGCAGGACGATGTGCCGGGCATAGCGCTGGATTTCGTCTTCGGTGAAATCGTGCAACGCCGGTGCGCCTATTCCAGCCCGTCGAACAGGGCGGTCGACAGATAGCGCTCGGCGAAGGACGGCAGGATCGCGACGATCCGCTTTCCGGCCATGTCCGGGCGCCGGCCGACGACGATCGCGGCGTGGAGAGCGGCCCCGGTCGAGATACCTCCGGGCAGTCCCTCGACGCGGGCGGCCTCGCGCGCGGTCGCCAGGGCGGCATCGTTCTCGACCGTCACGATCTCGTCGATCACGTCCCGGTCCAGAATGTCCGGCACGAAGCCGGCGCCGATCCCCTGGATCTGATGCGGACCCGGAGCACCGCCGGAGATGACCGGGCTGGCGGCCGGTTCGACCGCGACGACATGGACATCGGGTTTGCGCGCCTTCAACACGCGCCCGACACCGGTCAGCGTCCCGCCGGTCCCGACGCCGGAGACGAAGACGTCAACGGCGCCACCCGTGTCCGCCCAGATTTCCTCTGCCGTCGTGCGGACATGGACGTCGGGGTTGGCCGGGTTCTTGAACTGCTGGGGCATGAAGGTGTCGGTCATGCTGGCGGCCATCTCCTCGGCCCGGGCGATCGCGCCCTTCATGCCGTCCACCGCCGGCGTCAGTTCGAGATCGGCCCCAAGGAACTTCAGCATCTTGCGCCGCTCGATCGACATGCTCTCCGGCATGGTCAGGATCAGGCGATAGCCCTTCGCCGCACAGACAAAGGCGAGCGCGATGCCGGTGTTGCCGGAGGTCGGCTCGATGATCACCGTTTGCGGCCCGATGCGCCCGGCGGCTTCCGCCGCCTCGATCATCGCATGCCCGATGCGATCCTTGACGCTTGCCAGCGGATTGAAGAACTCCGCCTTGCCGATCAGGTCGGCCCCGACACCGTGGTAGGCGGCAAGCCGGGCGAGCCGGATCAGCGGCGTCGCCCCGACGGTGCCGAGCACCCCGTCATAGATGCGGCCGCGAAAGCCGGTGCTGCTCGTCGGATCGGTTTTATCCATGGCGCGTTCCTCCAGCCGGCTCATAAGCGTGCGCAACTGACCGTTCGATACTACCGCCGATCCGGCGGCGCCAAGGCCGATCAGGGCATTCCGGTCTCAGTTCCGGACTCCGGCGATCCGAAACCGGTCGACCCGAAGCCGCCGGTGCCGCGCAGGCTGGTCGGCAGGGTCGTCACCTCCTCGAAGCCGACGACACGGGTGACCGGTGCGATCACCATCTGGGCGATCCGCATGCCGCGCTCGACGGCGAAGGGTGCAGGCCCGTGATTGATCATGATCACCTGGATTTCACCCCGGTAGTCGGCGTCGATGGTGCCGGGCGCGTTGAGCAGGGTGACCCCGTGGCGGGCGGCAAGGCCGGAGCGCGGGCGGACTTGCGCCTCGTAGGCATCCGGCAGCCGGATCGCGAGCCCGGTCGGGATCATCACCCAATGGCCGGGCTCGATCGTCACCGTGTCGATCACCGCGGCGGCGAGATCCATCCCGGCGGCGTGGGTCGAGTGGTATTCGGGCAGCGGCAGGCCCTCGGCATGCGGCAGCCGCTCGATCTCGAGCACGATGCTGTCCGGAAGCAGCTTTGCCACGCCTCGATCCCCCCGCTTCTCTTCTCTCAGCCCGTCGTCCGGCGGTTGGCCGGCATCCGATCGAAATGGTCGGCGACAGCACCCGCCAGCCGTTCCGCCACCTCCGCCTTGGCCATGGTCGGCCAGGTTTCGTCCGGGCTGCCGTCGGCGCGGATCAGGTGGATGGTGTTGTCCGCCCCGCCGAAGGTTCCGGTCGCCGGGGAGACATCGTTGGCCAGGACCCAGTCGCAGCGCTTGCGGGCGAGCTTGGCGCGGGCGTGTTCGACCACCTTCTCCGTCTCCGCGGCGAAGCCGATCACCAGCGGCGGCCGGCTCTCGGTGAGCTGGGCGATGGTCGCCAGCACGTCCGGGTTCTCGGCAAGGGC
>CAYNIS010000080.1:0-11188 GCA_964397055.1 uncultured Rhodospirillaceae bacterium
GGTCGGTGCGGGCATCCTGCCGGCGATCCTGGTCGTTTTCGCGATCGCGATGGTCTCCCGCGGCCTCGTCATCCCCGCGGCCGCCTTCCTTGCTGCCGCAGCACTGTCGATCGACTGGCGCCGGATAGGTCGCAAGGAGGCCGAGCCGCCGGCCGCCGCCGGCACCGAGGAGGCTGACCTGGCCCGCTGGGCCGCAACGTCGGAGCCCGTGGCCACAGCCGCCGGTCAGACCCGCGAAACCGGTGAGGCAGCACCGCCGCAGCCGGCGGGTTCGGGCGAGCCGCTCGGCCCCGCCGATCCCGGGAGCATGTCCCGGATCGATGCGTTGGCGGTGCTCGGGCTCGACATCAGCGCCGACCGGGCAAGCGTCGAAGCGGCCTATGATCGTCTGAAGCAGCGGATCGAGACGGACTTCGGCGGATCGCGTTACCTCGCCGATCGTCTGGAGCGGGCGCGGCAGGCCGCCCTGGGGGAGACCGAAACCAACTGACGAGCGCCTTGTCGGCGCGGGTGCCGGCGGCCGGCCGCGGACCCGCGCGGGCTGCCTGTGCGAAACCTTGCGCGTCCTTGTGATGACCTCCGCCCGTCCCGACATGCGTGACATGGGCCCCGTTACTGCTCCCCTCAGATCAAAGTCATCATGACCAAGCCGGTTCGCAAAGCTGTCCTCCCGGTCGCCGGGCTGGGCACCCGTTTTCTTCCCCAGACCAAGGCGATGCCGAAGGAGATGCTGCCGCTCGTCGACCGGCCGTTGATCCAGCACGCGATTGAGGAGGCGAGGGCGGCCGGGATCGAGGAGTTCGTCCTGGTCACGAGCCGCGGAAAGGATGTCCTGGAAGATCACTTCGACATCCATCCGGAACTCAACCAGGCCCTGATCGAGCGCGGCAAGCAGGCCGAACTCGACGCCGTCGAGGCGTGCGAGATCCGCTCGGGCTATCTCTACTTCACCCGCCAGCATCAGCCGTTGGGCCTTGGCCACGCCATCTGGTGCGCGCGCCAGGTGATCGGCAACGACCCCTTCGCCATCCTTCTGCCGGACGAAGTCGTCCTCTCGGACCAGCCGTGCCTGAAGCAGATGATGGCCGTGTACGAGGAACTGGGCGGCGGCAACCTCGTCGCCGTCGCCGACGTTCCGCGCGAACAGACCAGCCGCTACGGCATCCTCGACGTCGAAAGCGATGACGGCCGCATTGCCAAGGTGAAGGGCCTGGTCGAGAAGCCGGCACCGGAGGTGGCCCCATCCACCTTGTCGATCATCGGCCGCTACATCCTGCAGCCGGAAGTGCTAACCCATCTCGAGGGGCACCGCCGCGGGGCGGGTGGCGAGATTCAGCTGACCGATGCCATGGCCCGCCTGATCGGCGAACAGCCGTTTCACGGCTTCCGCTTCCACGGCCGTCGCTACGACTGTGGCGAGAAGGTCGGGTTCCTGGTTGCCAACATCGCCTTCGCTCTGGCCCAGGACGATATCGGGCCGGCCGTGCGCGAGCGCCTTACCGCGCTGTTGGACGAGGCCGACCGAAACGGGTAAAGGACCCCCCCGGGGCGCCGGGCCATGGCTGGCGGGCGCCGGCATCTTTCGAGCGGCAATCGAGCACCGAGTGACGGGGGAGGATCGATATGGCATCCGGGCACCTGTTTCACCCCACCGTTCTGCGCGAGTACGACATCCGCGGCATCGTCGGCGAGACCCTGTCGGTCGAGGATGCGCGCGCCGTCGGTCGCGCCTTCGGTACCTATGTGCGGCGATCCGGCGGCACCACGGCCGCGGTCGGCTATGATGGCCGGGTAAGTTCCGTCGAATTGTCAGAGGCGGTGATCGAGGGCCTGGTGTCGACCGGCTGCCATGTCCGCGCGGTCGGTCTGGGGCCGACGCCGATGCTCTATTTCGCCCAGAAGCATCTCGGCACCGATGGCGGCCTGATGGTCACCGGCTCGCACAACCCGGCCAACTACAACGGCTTCAAGATGGCCCTGTCGAGCGGGCCGGTTTACGGCGATGCGATCCAGGGCCTGGGCAAGATCGCGGCGGCCGGTGATTTCGAGACCGGCGCGGGCAGCATCGAAACCCTCGATCTCAGCGAAGCCTACGTCGAACGCCTCCTCCAGGATTTTCATGGCGACCAGCCGATGACGGTCGCCTGGGACGCCGGCAACGGGGCGACGGGGGACATCCTGAGGCGTGTCGTCGCCCGCCTGCCGGGCCGCCACGTCCTGCTTTTCGACGACATCGACGGCCGTTTCCCCAACCACCACCCGGACCCGACGGTGGAAGCCAACCTCGCCGACCTGCGGGCCGCGGTGGCGCGGGAAGGCTGCGATCTCGGCGTTGCCTTCGACGGCGACGGCGATCGCATCGGGGCGATCGACGCCGACGGCAACATCGTCTGGGGCGACCAGCTTCTCGCCATCTACGCGACGGAGGTGCTGGCCGAGCATCCAGGCGCCACGATCATCGCCGACATCAAGGCGAGCCAGACCCTGTTCGACGAGGTGGCCCGGCTCGGCGGGACGCCCTTGATGTGGCGGACCGGTCATTCGCTGCTGAAAGCGAAGATGGTGGAGACCAAGTCGCCGCTCGCCGGGGAAATGTCCGGCCATATCTTCTTCGCCGACAAGTACTACGGCTTCGATGACGCGCTTTACGGCGCAATCCGCCTGATCTCGCTGGTCAGCAAGTCCGGCGAAAGCCTGAAAAGCCTGCGCTCCCGCCTGCCTGCGGTCGTGAACACCCCCGAACTGCGGTTCGACGTGGACGAGACCCGCAAGTTCGCGGCGATTGAGGAGGTCCGCGGCCGGCTGGCAACGGTCGAGGGCATCGACGTCAACGACCTCGACGGCGTGCGGGTCACGACCCCGGACGGCTGGTGGCTCCTGCGCGCGTCCAACACCCAGGCAGTGCTGGTCGCCCGGGCGGAGGCGAAGACGGAGGAGGGCCTGGCACGCCTGCGCGGCATGCTGGTAGAGCAACTGTCGGCGAGCGGCATCGACGCACCGGAGGGGTTGTGATCCTCTCCCGACGGCGCCTGCGGCTCCCGGCCCCGGCGTGGAACCATCCGTCCATCGGGCCGGTTCATTGGGTTAGGGTCGCCCTCCGACGTAACCAGCGGGGTTGATCGCCGGCGACGACCGACCGACATTCGCGGGATTCGTCGGGCCGTTCGCGAAGCGGACCGGGGCCCATCGGTCAGCGGGATTGACCGGAGGGTCAGTGCCGCGGAAGGTTGGGAGCGGTCCGCCGGGCTCTGGGTGAAGCTTGGCGTCCACGTCGTTGATGTTGAGGAATGTGACTTCTCGAACTGGCAATCGGGCGACGGTTCCTGGTGACGAAACAGAATGCCAACCTGTCGGACCCGACGGCCTCTGCCTCCACCGCCGCAGGGCCGGCCGTGCATGGGCCGGCGCAAGCGGCCGCAGCCGTGTCCGACGCGGAAGTCGATGACGGTTGGTCCTGCGGTGCCCCGCTCGTTCCCGGCAGCGGGGATGACGTGCTCGTCCACCAGAGCGCCGTGCGCCCGGCCGATCAGCCGCCGGCATGGCCGGCCGTCGGCCACGGCACCCAGACCGGGTTCGAGCTCGGCCAGAGCCTGACCGAACTCTACCAGCGCTGGCGGGCAGACGGCGGTCGTCCCTCCCTGCAGCTTCTCGCGTCGGCCCATATCGCGCGGCTGGGGATCCGCCAGACCGACGATCCCCTGGTGCAGGCCGCCGGCCGGGTCGGCGAAGCGGTCCAGCAGTCGATGCAGGATCACGCCTATCACAATGCCGATCACGTGGCGGAGGTCCTCAACAACGCGGCGGTCCTGTGCGAGATCAACCAGACCCGCGGGGCCGTCGCACTTTCCCGGCACGACTGTCTCCTGATCTTCGTGGCGGCCCTGGGTCACGACTTCGGCCATGACGGCACGACCAACCAGGGGGAGATCTTCCGGTTGGAGAGCCTGGCCGCCGGGGCGACACAGACGGCGATGCGCAACCTGTTGTGCGACGCCGACGACGTCGCGGACGTCGAGACCCTGATCCTCGCGACCGACCCGGGGCCGCCGGCGCGCTTCGTCAAGGCATTGGCGCGTTGGGCCGAGGGCCGCACCGAGGACCCCCCCGATCTCGAAGGGATGCCGAAAGAGCTGGGCCGTCTGGTCGACAACCGGCGCCTTGCGGTCATGGCAGGCCTGCTTCAGGACGCCGACCTGCTGTCCTCGGCAGGCTTGTCGATTCGCTACAACGAGAACATGAGCGCCAGGATCGGGGAGGAGCAGGGCTCGGCCCCCAGCCCCGAAAGCACCCTCTATTTCATCGACAACATCGTCGGCGGCGGCTTCACCACGCGGGCCGGCGGCGTCTTCGACGGCAACATGCTCGCGATCCGCGCCCTCGCCGAGGAACGCAAGCGCCGCAACGCTGACGGATCGGCGACCGTCCCTCAGCAGGCGGCGAGCCGGTAGAACCGCTCGGCAGCCTCGATCTCCGCCAGCAGTGCCGATCGACGCCCCGCCGCTTCGGCGTCGTCGCCCCAGCGCTCGGCCTGGAACAGCTCCTCGATCATCGCCGCGTCAAAGGCTTCGCGCGCACCCACGCGGCCCCCGATGAGGGCGAGGCCGATGACGATCGAGCCGGTCGCGGCCGTGGCCGACTGAAGGGCGGTCAGGACCGGCCAGTCGAGGCCCGAGAGCGTTTCGGCGAGCCGGTCGAGCGCCTCCGACGGCTGGGCGATCGGCACGATGCCCCGGGTGACCACGAGGCGGATGCCGTGGTGCCGGCAAATCCAGTCGATGAGCGGTTGCCAGACCTCGGCTTGGCGGGCCACGAGGTCCCGCGGCTGTTCCGCCCGGTAGCAGACCAGATCGGTTTCGCCATAGCGCGCGAGGCCGCTTGCAACCTCGGCGGCGCGCGGGCGCACACCGTCGATGCCGGTGTTGGCGAGCCGGGTCAGCGGCATCGTCTCCGCCTCGATGCGTTGTCTCTGCGCGGCCCACTCCTCGGCCAGGGCGTCGGCAAGCGGGCGGCTCGGAACGGCGAGCGGGGCCTTGGCCGGGGTACGTGCCGTGCGGCCGTCCAGCGTCACCGTGTGACCGGCCTCGGTCTCGGCAATCGTGACCGCTGAGTAGAACCGCTTCGGGGCCGGTTCAGAGGTCGACTGCGGGCCGGGGGGTGTCGTCATGGTCCGAGGATCCCGGCAATGGCGGTGGCAAGGTCGCGAGGATGATCGACGACCACGGTGGCACCGGCCGTCACCAGGTCCTTCGCCGCGTGATAACCCCAGCCGACCCCGATGGACCGCACCCCGGCATTCGCCGCCATCTCCATGTCGTAGGTGGTATCGCCGATCACCACGGTGCGTGCCCGCCCGGCCCCGGTGTTCTTCAGGGCGGCTTCGACCATGTGGGGATGCGGCTTGCCCGGCCCGTCATCCGCGGTGTGCAGGGTCGTGAAGTAACGGTCGATGCCGTGGCCGGTCAGCGTGTGGGTGAGGCCGCGCCGTGACTTGCCGGTCGCGACGCCCAACAGCGTGTCCGTCGCCGACAGCGACTCCAGTACATCCAGGATCCCGCCGAACAGGGGTTCGCCCGCGATCCCCTGGACGCTCCGGCCGGACGCGAACGCCGCCTTGTAGGCGTCCGCAAGACGGTTGAGCCGGCCATCGTCGGCGGCTGGTGCCAGTTTCGCGATCGCTTCGATCAGGCCAAGGCCGACCACATGCCGGACCGCGGCAGGGCCGGGCACGGTCAGCCCCGCCTGATCGAACGCCGCCTGCATCGCATCCACGATCGAATGCTGGCTGTCGACGAGGGTGCCGTCGCAGTCGAACAGCACGAGGCGCAGGTCTTGGTTCATGCCGAGGATCCTGAAGAACGGGCGCGGAAGCTTACCACCATCGCCCACCCGGCTGGATCGGGTCATCCACCTGGGGGGCTGGTGACGGGGTCTTCCCGGGCTGCCGCGACGTCTCGGCCGGCGGGTCGGACGGTGCGACACCGGCCGCTGTTTGCCCTTCCCCTGAAGCTGCGAGCGCGTCAGCCATGGCATCCGCATGTCCGGCCGTACCCTCCGCCAGCATGGCGTTGAGCGTGGCCCGGGCGGTGCGCGGGTCCACGATGTCGCGGAGCTGGAGGATGATCGCGCGGGTCTCCCGGGCGACAGCCCATAGATGACCTGTGCCGAGCAGCAACTGGATCGCACTCCTGGTCATCGCGAACTCGTCGACGACGGTGAGCGGAACCGCGGTCCGCTTCCGCAGGAGCCAGCCGCGTTCGATCATCAGGGCCTCGGGCGTCACCACATAGCGGATTGCCGACTGGCGGTAGGCGACGCGCAGGGCGACCAGGATCGGCACCAGCAGGGTCACGACCGCCACCGGCGCCAGCAGGAGCGCGACCAGCGGCCAACTGATCGGCAGGAGATGCGCGTTGGCCGCGATCAGTCGCACCGTGATCGCGAAGGCGGCCGGTGCCACGATCAGCGCCAGGGCGATGGGCGGCAGGGCTGCGACCAGGGCGGGGCGGCCATGCCACCCGGCGGCACGGTTATGGTCCGGGGCTTGATCAGATGCGTTCATCATCGCTTGCCGTCGAGGGGCCCCGCGCTGATCGGGGCGTCCGCCCGTTTCGACGCCTGACAGGCAACGCCGGTTCGGTCAAAGTGACCTGCGCGCATTATTCTACCTCTCCGCTCGCAAAGGGAACGTCCGCCATGGCAAAGCCCATCGACTACTATTTCGCCGTTCAATCGCCCTGGGCGTTCCTTGGCAGCGCTCGGTTCGAGGCGATCGCCCAGCGCTACGATCTGGCGGTGAACGTGCGGCCCGCCAACCTCGCGGACCTGTTCAGCGAGACCGGGGGACTGCCCTTGGCGAAGCGCGCGCCGGCCCGCCGTGCCTATCGCGACGCCGAACTTGACCGCTGGTCGCGCTACCTCGGCATCAAGGTCGTGCAGAAGCCCCGGTACTTCCCGGTCGACGAGGCGATTGCGGCACACGCCGTGATCCGGGTCGCCCGCGACGGCGGCAATGCCATGGCCGCGGCCCATCGTCTGATGGCGTGCCTGTGGATCGACGACGCCGACCTGGCCGATCCCGACGTCGTGCGCCGCGGCCTCGCCGATGCGGGATTCGATCCGGCGATCGTCGATGCGGCCGCGGCCGATGAGAGCCTCGCCGCGATCCGAAAGGAAAACACGGACGCCGCCGTCGCCGCCAATGCCTTCGGTTCGCCGGCCTATGTCCTCGACGGAGAGGTGTTCTGGGGCCAGGATCGCCTGGAACTCCTGGAATGGCGGCTTTCCGGCGCACCGGAGGGGGCGGCCGCGGGCAGCTAGCGCAAATCCCGAGCGGACTTCATCAGTCCGCGACGACGATTTGCGCGTCAGTTCAATAGGTTGAGCGCTTTCCGAACCGCCAGACTGATTCAGTCTGGCTGGAACACGCGATAGTGTCCTGGTTCCGAAGTTCGCTGCCAGGGCGTGACCCGCGCGCTTGCGAACTTCGGAATCGAGAAGGACACTAGATTCACTAGGGTGCTCGTGTGTTTCAGATCGAGAAGGTCGCACCCAACTTGCGGATAGGGCGATCGACCTTCTCGATCATCACACTAGCCGGCCAGTCCCTGCCAGCCATAGAGGATGGCGAGCAGGATGCCGCCGCCGACGATGACGCTCACCGCAATCGCGAACAGCCCGACGCCGGCGGCAACGGCGATCAGAAGCGGGTCCTCCTCGATCATGCCCAGGCTGAACAGGGCGATCGCGATCCCCGGCCAGAAGTTGGTCCACGGCAATGGCACCAGGAGCACAAGCGCCAGGACGATGATGCCGGCAAGCGCCATATGTCGGGTGACTGCCCGCAGCCATAGCGGCCCGCGCGGGCGCGACCAGCGTTCGAACCGTTCGAGATGGGGGCGGGCTTTGGCGATGAGGCCGACGAGCCGATCGCGATCGAGGCGGCGGGCGCGGATCGCCGCCGGCAGCCAGGGATGCGCGGACCCCAGTACCATCTGTACCGAAAGATACAGGATGGGGATCGCGAAGACGCTGGACCAGCCGGGCGGGCCCGGCACGCAGCAGGGCAGAACGGATACCAGGATGCCGAGCACGAAGGCGCGGGGGCCGAGCGCATCGATGAACCCGCCGAGGGTGAGCGGGATGTCCGGCTGCGCCTCTGCGGCGGTCGCGAGTACCGTGCTCGCCGGCATGCGTTCCGCTTCCGCGAGAGACCCGCTCGGGGATGCCCCTTTCGGGCTCATCATGGGATGACCTCGTCGCCCAACTTGCCCGATGACATCGCGGCCCTCGGCCGGTTCCTGTCAAGCACGGCCGAGGGGGACGGTCGGCTCGCCGCCACCGCCTATCTCGCCCCCGAGGGCTTCCTCGCGCCCCTTGTCGAGGAACTGGATGCCGCGGATGCGATCCTCCTCGGCGACCGGCTGCTCGTCGCGCCCGGGCCGGAACGGCCGTCAGCCTGGGCGGCCAATGTCTGGCGCGATCCGCGTCTGATCCCGATCGCGTCGATCAAGGATGCCGCCCGGCGGCTGAAGGCGCTGGGGCGCAACTGGGCGCTCCTCGGCCACAGCCATCACCGCCGGGCGACCCTGATCCAGGAACAGCTGCCCCATGTCTCCGCCCGGCCGTTGAGGTTCCCGGAGGCACCGCCGACGGCCCCGCTGGGGTCCTGGATGATGGTCGCTCCGGGCCACGTTCTGGCGGCCGCCGACTGCGCCAGCCGGTTCCGCCACGGCGAAGCCCGGTTCGAGGAGGACCGGGAGGGGCCACCCAGCCGCGCCTACCTCAAGCTGTGGGAGGCCTTCACCCGGCTGGACCGCCGGCCGGCACCGGGTGACCGCTGCCTCGACCTCGGGGCCGCACCGGGCGGCTGGACATGGGTGCTGAACACCCTCGGGGCGACGGTCATCAGTGTCGACAAGGCCCCGCTCGACCCGAAGCTTGCCCAGGCCGAAGGCGTCGATCACCGCCGGGAGAGCGCGTTCGGCCTTGATCCCCGCACGATCGGCCCAGTCGACTGGCTGGTCTCCGACGTGATCTGCTATCCGTCGCGGTTGTTCGATCTGGTCGAACGCTGGCGGGCGAGCGGTCTGGTGCAGAACTTCGTCGTGACGATCAAGTTCCAGGGTGCCACCGACCATGTGGCGGCACGGGCCTTTGCGGCGGTCCCGGGCTCGCAGCTCTTCCACCTCCACGTCAACAAGCACGAACTGACCTGGGCACTGGTGCAGGAGGAGGGTTAGCGGAAATTGCGCCCGTCCGGGAAGGCGGCACGGGCCGCGGCCAGTTTCGCCCGGCGTTCGGCCGCGGCTTCGGCCCGATCCTCCCGTTGGTCCGGGGTCGGCCGGCGCACCTCGTCGGCGCGCGCCATCGCGCCGTCCATCGTGCGCCGCGTGTCGATGGCATCGATCGCCCCGAGCCCGGCGAGACGGGCGGATCGGTCGATCAGGCGCTTGACGCGCAGGTGGATGACCGCGTGCTGGCGTTCGACGGTGCCCGCCGCGACCAGTAGCCGTGCCCCCAGCAATGGCCGGCGGTACTGCGCGAACACGTCGGGCATGACGACGAGGTTGGCGATCCCGGTCTCATCCTCCAGCGTCACGAAGATCACGCCCTTGGCGCTGCCCGGACGCTGACGCACAAGGACCAGACCCGCGACCGTGGCCTGCGACCGGTCCTTGAGCTCGCCCAGGACCGAACACGGCGAGACCCGGTCGGCGGCCAGCCGGTCGCGCAGCAGGGCCAGCGGGTGCGCCTTCAGCGTCAGCGCCATCGCCGCATAGTCGTGGACGACATGTTCGCCCAGCGGCATTTCGGGCAAGGAGACGTCCGGTTCCGGGCCGACTTCCCGGTCAAGGGCGGCGAACAGCGGCAGCGGGTCGTGGCCCAGGGGTCTGACCGCCCAGGCGGCCGCCCGCCGGTCGCGGCCCATGCTGCGGAAGGCGTCGGCGCGCGCCAGGAGGTCGAGACTGCGCCGGCCGATCCCGCTCGCCCGTGCCAGCGCCTCCGGTGTTGCGAAGCGGTGGGCGATCCTGCGTGCCGCGACCAGGCGGCCGGCTTCGGCCTCGGCCAGGCCCTTGACCTGGCGCAGGCCCAGGCGCACCGCGTCGCGGCCCTCGGCAACGCGCTCGATCGTCGACTCCCAGTCGGAGTGGTTGACGTCCACGGCGCGCACCTCGACGCCGTGCTCGCGCGCGTCGCGGACGATCTGCGCCGGGGCGTAGAAGCCCATCGGCTGGCTGTTGAGGAGGGCCGCACAGAAGATCGCCGGGTAGTGGCATTTGACCCAGGCGGAGACATAGACGAGGAGGGCGAAGGACGCCGCGTGGCTTTCCGGGAAGCCGTAGGTGCCGAAGCCCTCGATCTGCTTGAAGCAGCGTTCGGCGAAGGCGCGGTCGTAGCCGCGCGCGACCATGCCCTCCGTCATCTTCTGGTAGAAGGTGTGGATGGTGCCGACATTGCGGAACGTCGCCATCGCCCGGCGCAACTGGTCGGCCTCGGACGGGGTGAAGCCGGCGGCGACAATGGCGATCTTCATCGCCTGTTCCTGGAACAGCGGCACCCCGAGCGTCTTAGCCAGCACAGATTCGAGCGCCTTCGACGGGTATTCCACCGGCTCCTCCCCGTTCCGGCGGCGCAGATAGGGGTGCACCATGTCGCCCTGGATCGGGCCGGGCCGGACGATGGCGATCTCGATCACGAGGTCATAGAACGCGCGGGGTTTGAGGCGCGGCAGCATCGACATCTGCGCGCGGCTCTCGATCTGGAACACGCCGATGGTGTCGGCGCGGCAGATCATCTCGTAAACCGCCGGGTCCTCGGACGGCACGCTGGCGAGCGTGTAGGTCTCGCCATAATGCGCGGTGAGCAGGTCGAAGCATTTGCGGATGCAGGTCAGCATCCCCAGCGAGAGCACATCGACCTTCATCAGCCCAAGCGCATTGATGTCGTCCTTGTCCCATTCGATGAAGGTGCGCCCATCCATCGCCGCGTTGCCGACCGGAACGGTTTCGGTGAGCAGCGTGCGCGTCAGCACGAAGCCGCCGACATGCTGGGACAGGTGGCGCGGGAAGCCGGTCAGTTCAGCCGCGAGCCGCAGGGTCTGCAACAGACGCAGGTCGCTGGGGTCGAGGCCGGCTTCGCGCACGTGGTTTTCCGGGATCGGCCGGTTGCCCGAGCCCCAGATCGTGCC
>CAYNIS010000081.1:0-11173 GCA_964397055.1 uncultured Rhodospirillaceae bacterium
GGGTCCCGTCCCTCGCAAACCCGCCATCCCTCGACCGGGTGCTGCCGCTGGCAGAGCGCCCCGTCGAGGCTGTGGCCCGTGTGCCCGATACTCCGGCCGTTCCGGTCATCGATCTGGCGGAAATCGCCCGACAGGTCGGCATCGGCGGGATTGAGCCGCGCACGGGTCAAGACGCGGCTGCCGGTCAGCTTCCGGCGCCGCCCGGGCCGCTGACGGATGCCGACGGCAGGCCGGTTGCCGCCGCTTCCGTGGTGCCGGACCGCCGCCCCGACCCGGCGGTCATGACGGCACCCGGCCTGCCAGCCGGACTGCCGTTGCCGCAACAGGGCATTGGCCCCGGCGGCCTTGGCGGCGGACGTCGGCTCGTCACGCCCGGCGGTGCTGCCGACCTGTTTGCCGGGGGGGCGACGATCGAGCCGATCTCGCCGGACGAACTGGCGGCGATGCTTGAAGGTTCACTCGGCCCTGCCGCGGCCGTTTCCATCGATGTGCCGACCGGGGTCGATGCAATCGGCAACGATGTCCGCCAGCGCATGTTCATCCGGGTGACGCGGGGTGACGGCGCGGGCGACGGGCCGCCCGATCGCGCCCGCCTCACCGATTACCGGACCGCGCACGATGCCCTGGTTGCCGGCCGCCTGATCGAGGCGGCGGAGATCTACGGCCGCCTGGTCGATGCCGATGATCAGGATACCGTGGCCCTCTTCGGCCTCGCCTCCGCCCAGCAACGCCTTGGCCGCACCGCCCCCGCGCGGGAGGCGTATGAGCGGCTCCTGGCGCTCGACCCCGACAACAAGGGGGCGTTGACCAACCTGCTGGCGCTCGCCGGGGATCAGGATCCGGCGCGCGCCATTGCCGACCTCACCCAACTCTCCCAGACCAACCCCGACTTTGCGCCGGTGTGGGCGCAACTCGCCCAACTCCACGCGGCGAGCGGCGACCTTGCCCGGGCCATCGCCAGCGCCGAGCGGGCGGCGGCGATCGAACCGCGCAACGCGCTCTATCTCTACAATCAGGCGGTCCTCCAGGACCGGGCGGGCGACCGGCTCGGCGCGATCGAAAGCTACCAGGCCGTCCTGTCGACGCTCGCGGCCACCCCGTCGGAGCGATCTGCCCCGCTGCCGGCGGGCCAGATCCGCCGGCGTCTCGCCAGTCTCGTGCGCTAGGCCGCCATGCCCTACCTCGAGCACTTCCAGCTCTACCGCAAGCCGTTCGACCTGACACCGACCCGCGCCTTGTTCTTCCCCGAACAGCATGAGCAGGTGCTGACAGCACTGACCTACGCCCTCGAAAGGGGGGACGGCATCATCAAGGTCGTCGGCGAGGTCGGGACCGGCAAGACACTTCTCTGTCGGATGCTGATCCACGCGCTGATGGAGGTGCACGAGGTCGCCTTCATGACCGCCCCGCGCACCGATCCGCAGACGATCACGCGGGCGGTCGCGTCGGAATTCGGGATCGAGTTGGGCCCCGACGACGAGCCGTTCGATCGGTTGCACCGTCACCTGCTCGACGTGCATGCGTCCGGCAAGCAGGCGGTCCTGCTGGTCGACGAGGCGCAGGCGCTCGACCGCCGCGGGCTGGAGACCATGCGCCTCCTGTCCAATCTGGAAACAGACGACGCCAAGCTCTTGCAGATCGTGCTGTTCGGCCAGCCGGAACTGGACGACCTGCTGCGGCAGTACGGCATGCGCCAGCTGGCCCAGCGGGTGGCCTTCAATCTTGCCACCCACCCCTTCGATGCCCAGACCGCGATGCGCTACGTGCAGCATCGCGTCGACCGGTCGACGGACGCCCCGACCCCGCACGAGGTGTTCACGCCGCGCGCACTCCGGGCACTGGCGCGGGAAAGCCGGGGTATCCCGCGCATCCTCAACATCCTGGCGGACCGGGCCCTGCTGGCGGCGTATGCCGACAACGCCACGCGTGCCGACAAGAAGCATGTGCGCCGCGGCGTCGAGGAAGGCATCCTTTGGCCCGACACCCGGCCCGGGGTCCTGGGCTGGTTCCTGCGCTACTGGGGGTCGGCCACGTGACCGGCGCCGCCGGTGACCGCGGGCGGGCGACGGAGCCCCTCCGGTGATCGACATTCACGCCCTTCTCGACATGACGCGGCGGGCGGGGGCGTCCGACCTTCACCTCGGCGTCGGCCGTCCCCCGGTGATGCGCATCGACGGCCGCCTGCGGTTTCTGGACATGGCGCCGCTGACCGAGGCGGCGATGGCCTCGCTCCTGGCGGCGGTTGCCGATGAGGACCAGCGCCATCGCTTCGCCGCCGAACAGGAACTCGACTTTTCGGTCGGCCTCGGCGACAGCGACCGCTATCGCATCAATGCGTTCCAGACCCGCGACGGCCTGGGCATGGCGCTGCGTCGCCTGCCGACCCAGGTTCCCGACCTCGCCGACCTCGGCGCACCGTCGGTCCTGGCCGACCTCGCCGGTCGGCGCAACGGCCTGATCCTGGTGACCGGTCCCACCGGGTCGGGCAAGACCACCACGATCGCGGCGATGATCGCCCATATCGCGGCAAGCCAGGCCAAGCACGTCCTGACCATCGAGGACCCGATCGAATATGTGATGACCTCCTCCCAGTCGCTGATCAGCCAGCGGGAGGTCGGCCGCGACAGCCGCAGCTTCCAGGCAGCCCTGCGCGCCGCGATGCGCGAGGATCCGGACATCATCGTGGTCGGGGAGATGCGCGATCTGGAAACCATCCGCCTCGCCATGACAGCGGCCGAGACCGGCCACCTGGTGCTGTCGACCCTGCACACCAGCTCCTGCGCCAAGGCGGTCGACCGCATCATCGACGTGTTCCCCGGTGAGGATAAGTCGCTGGTCCGGTCGATGCTGTCGACCTCGCTCGCCGCCGTCATCGCCCAGACCTTGATCCCGGCCCGCGCGGGCGGCCGGGTCGCCGCGTTCGAGGTGATGGTCGGCACCCCGGCGATCCGCAACCTGATCCGGGAGAACAAGGTCCAGCAGATGGACAACATCATCAAGTTGTCTTCCAAGCACGGCATGCAGACCATGCGCGATGCGGTCGTGGCACTGCTGGAAGACGGCAGGATCGCGATCGAGGATGCCGACAGGGTCGTCGGCGACCTTGACGAGGAAGCGGTCGACGGCCGTTCGGAACGCCCGATCGGCTTTGTCCAGGGTCCGGACCCCGCGTCGAAACCGAAGAAGCGCGACGGCTTCTTCTTCTGAGCTCGCTCAGGACGCCGCTTCGAACCGGTCGATGGCGGCGAGGAAGGCCCGTTCCAGGGTCGCGTCACCGGCCTTAGCCCTCAGCGCTGCCGGCGTTCCCTCATAGACGATCCGGCCGGCGTGGATGACGACCACCCGATCGCACAGCTCGTCGATCTCGGCCAGGATGTGGGACGACAGGAAGACACTCTGGCCCGCCGAACGCGCCGCGATCAGGCGGTCCTTCAATTGGGCGCGGGCGCGCGGATCAAGCCCGCTCATCGGTTCGTCCAGGATCAGGAGCCGACGTCCGGTCAGGAAGGTTCCGACCAGGCCGAGCTTCTGGCCCATGCCCTTGGAATAGGCGGTCACCCGGCGCTTGAGTACGTCGGCGTCGAGGCCGAGATCGCCGGCTATGCCGGCCGCCGCTTCCCGATCGAGACCGAGGCCGTAGGAGGCAACGGTAAGCTTCAGGAACTCCCAGCCGGTCAGATAGGGAGAGGGCAGGAACTGTTCGGGAAGAAAGGCGAGCGCGGCGCGCGACCGGGGATCGGCGTGGTCGCGTCCGAAAATGCGGATGCTGCCGGCGAAGACATCGGCGAGGCCGACGATCGACTTGATGAGCGTGGTCTTGCCGACGCCGTTCAGCCCGATCAGGCCGCAAATCTCCCCGGGACGGGCGGTGAGATCGACGCCATGCAGCACCGTTCGGCGGCCATAGCGTGTCTGGACCCCCTCCACGCGGAGCGGATCGCCGTTCGATCCCGCTCCGGTCATTGCAGGGCGTCGGCCGGGCGGGCCGGATCGTCCGCCACGCGGCCGTCCTCGATCCGGTTGGAATAGGGCAGATAGGTCTGGTTGGGCCGGAGCGCGAAGCGGAATTCTCGCGGATCCAGGGGCGGCACCCAGCGCAGCATGACCCCGCCCCTGTCGATCGCCAGCACCTCGAACTCCGCCGTCTCCAGGTTGACGCTGTCGATCCGCTGGCCGTTGATCCAGATCGTCCAGGCGCTCGGGCCCGCGTAGCTGAGGCCGCCCAGATAAACCGTGGGCAAGGGCGGCGGCGGCGGTGGCAGCGGCAGCGCGACATCCGGCAGCGGCGGCAGGCTGGGGAGGCCCGGGGTCAGCGTCGGGCCCGGCGCCAGCGGGTCCGTGACGTCGGGCGGCTCGGTCGGCGTCTCCCCGCCGGGTTCCGGCGGTGGCGGCTGGAGGGCCGCCAGTGCGGCCGCTTCTGCAGCCGCCCGTGCGGCCTCGAATTCGGCCAGCTGGTCTTCGCTGAACATGAAGACGGTCCCGCCGAGGCCGAGCCCGCGCGGCTCTTCGACCACCTCCCCGCCAGCAGCTTCGGCGTCGCCAGCTTCTGTGTCGCCAGCTTCTGTGTCGGCCGTTTCGGTTTCGGGCGCCTCGCCGCCGGTCTGGGCTGCAACTGAAGACGGCGCACCGACCGCGAGCAGCAGGGCAAGGGGACCCCACCCGATGGCCGTCGTGACGGTCGCGGTTCGGCGCGGCATCGGGCTCAGCTCCGCCCGCCGGAGCGATCCTGAATGGCGAGGATCGACCAGTCGATGACGACACTCGCATCCACGAGGGTTACGTCATCACCGCTTCTGAGGGCGTTGGCCGCGTTCCGGTTGGCGATATTGTTGCGGGCGATGTCGACACTGCGGATCGCCGCATGACCGGGGAGGTTGGCAATCACCTCGTCGATGAAGGTGTAGACGTTCGCATCCGTGAGGCTGGCGATTTCTAGGGCGATCGAGGTCGAGATGATCTCCGCCTCGTACCCGTCCGGCGGGTCCAGTGGATAGCGCTGTTCCTCCGAGAACTCGTAGGTCACCTCGGGCAGGACATGGGCCTCCGCGGTGCGCTGGATGATCTGGGCGGCGTCGAGCCGGCTGTGGCGCTGCTGGAAACCGTTGTCCACCAGCATTTCGTAGAGGCGGGCGTTTTCGTCATAGAGCTCGCTGCGTTCGCGCCGGAAGCGAATCTCCCGGTTTAGCTCGCCCATTTCCAGGATGATCTGCTCGTGCTCGCTTCTGAGGCCGCCGTTCACGCCGGCGAGATAGAGAAGCCCGCCCGAGGCGACGATCAGGCAGACCAGCATGATGCCGGCCGGAAGGGCGAGCCGCTTGATCAGGCCGAGATAGGGGGTGAGGAAGGCGGCGTTCATCTCACGTCGTCTCCGGTCGGCCGATGATCGAGATCTGGCCGGTCACCGTCTCCGGCAGGTCCTCTTCGCTTGGTGCGGCTCCGACGCCGGCGCGGCCGCGCAGGGTCGCCTGACTGAACGGTTCCAGGTCGACGCTGACCGTGTAGCCGTCCGGCATTCCCGCCCGGGTGTCGTCGACGAAGGCGTTGAAGCGCAGGCGCGCCTCCTGCCGGGAGGAGAACCCGGCGAGTTCGACGGTGATCGTCAACGTGTCGGTCATCGCCTCCGCCCGCTCGTCACGGGCGGCGCGGCCACGACGGTCGACCGGCTGAAAGCGCAGGCTGGCGATGTCGCCGGAGAATTCGGTCATCGCCGCCTGGACCTTGCTCAAGCGGACGGTCGACGGGTCGAGGGCCCGGGCGACGGCGCCGAGCGGTGCCGCCAGCTTCGGCCGCGAGGCTTCGAGGTCCTTGAAGATCTCGACGACGAAGCGCAGGCGATCAGGGTCGACCGACAGCCGCTCCATGTCTGCCGCACGCTGGTCGGCCTCTTCCCGCAAGCTGCCCAGCGTCCGGCGATCGCTTTCGAGGGTCGCCGCAAGCTCCAGCCCGTCCGTGTACATCTTGGCGCCGAGGGCCGCCCCGCCCAGAGTGATCGCGACACTGGCGGCGACGGCCGCGCGGGGCAGCCGGTTGGCCAGCTGGGTCTGCAGCACCTCCGGCCCGTTGAGCTTCATGACCGGCCGGCGCTGGGCGAACCAGGCCGCATAGAGCACGTCGGCGAAGCCGTCCTCCTCGTCGGCCACCTGGTCGAGGCCGATCTGGCTTGCCGCCTGTGCCGGGGTCAGGCTCCGCACCTGGCGGATGCGCAGCCGCCGGGGGTCCAGCTCCGCACAGACATCGGGGTTGGCGATGATGGTGAGTTCGATGCGGTCCGCCTCGCTGAAGGACAGGCGCCGCAGGTAGCTGACCGTCGACGCGAACTCGCGCTCGATGTTCTCGACCACTTCCGCCGTCGGAACGTCACTCGGCAGGGACGGCGTCAGGCGGGTGAACACCAGCTTGCGGTTCTGGATGATAACCTGACGGAAACCGCCGGTGCGTTGCCGGGAGAGAAGCAGGCGCCACTGGCGCTGTTGATCCTCCGCCTTGGGCGCGGTCGAGCGCAGGGTTTCGGCAAGGCGAACAGCCTCGACCGGCAGCAGGGAGATGCCGTCCACGGGGTTGCCGGCCGCGGTCAGCATGTTGATCCAGAGTTCGAGTTCCTTGTGCCTGGGCACGCCGACGAAGAGGGAGCGCTTCTCGGTCGCTCCTTCCTCCGCCATGGTCGGCATCGACCCGGTCAGCGGATCGTCCGGGAAGGCGAGGGCGAGCTTGCGACGGATGATCTTGGGCCGGTCGAGCGGGCTGACATTCGGGATGTCGACTTCCCGGTAGTGCTGTTCGAGAACGTCGATCAGCACGTAAACGGCGGTGTTCGGCTCCTCGCGCAGGGTCGCGATCATCGTGCGGGCGGCGTCCGAGGTCGGACCCGGGGCATAGAGCCGCTTGCGCACGCTGCGCCCGACGACATGGGACATGACCGCCCCGTCATCGCCGATCACGATGACATAGCGGCGGCGTCCAAAGGGCAGTCCGAACATCCTACAGGCCTTCCGGCGATCGTCCCCCGCCCACCCGCGACCGGTCCCGGATCACAGCGGCAGGTTCGAGAAGCTGTCGTAGACCGGGCCGATCACCGCGACGATGATCCACACCATGGTAAGCCCGATCACCATGGTCAGCATCGGCTGTACGCCGGCAATCATCGCGTCGATCGACTCGTTCACGTCCCGGTCATAGAAGTAACTGACATTCTCCAGCGTGTCGCGCAGATTGCCCGTCTCCTCGCCGATCTTGACCATGCGGATGACCAGGCTGGGGAATTCGCCGGAACTCTGCAGGGCCGCGGTCAGGGAACTGCCGCCCTCGACCATCTTGCGCACGACGGACAGTGACGACTTGAGCGCGCGATTGGGGACCACGCGGCTTGCCCCGTCGATGCATTCGAGAACGCCGATGCCGCTCGAATACATGATCGCGAAGAAATGGGTGAAGCGGCTGACCGCCAGCTTCTTCATCACCATGCCGACCAACGGCAGGCGATAGGCATACTGGTCGGCATAGTAGGCGATCTGGTCGTTCAGCTGGTAGAGCAGGCGCCCGACGACGCCGAGGACGATCGGCAGGCCGAGCACCAGCCACCAGTAGACCTGCAGGAATTCCGAGACCGCGATCAGCGCGACCGTCATGGTCGGCAGTTCCATGTCGATCGACTTCAGGAAGGCCGACAGTTCCGGCACCAGGAAGATCATCAGCGCGAACAGCATGCCGATGGTGACCGCCAGGATGAACACCGGGTAGCGCACCGCGCCTGAGATGCGCCGGTTCATGTCGTCGGTCCATTTCAGGTGCCTGACCAGCTGGCCAAAGCTGTCCGACATGTTGCCGGTGCGCTCCCCCGCCGCGACGAGGCCGACGAAGATCTCGTTGAAGACCTTGGGATGGATCGCCAACGCCTCCGACAGAAGCCGGCCGTTGTTCACATCGCGCACGACATCGGTCATGACGTCGCGCAGGCGTATGCTCTCCGTCGCCTCCCGGATGTCGCTGAGGCTGTCCAGGATCGGGACGCCGACCTTCTCCAGTTGCTCCAGATGGATGCACAGCTCGACCAGGTCCCGGGTCGAGATCGGCTTGGCGAAATACGCGGCGAGGCGGTTTTCGGTGACCTGGGTCGCGTCGATCAGGTCAAGGCCGGCCTGCTTCAGCCGGTAGAACAGGTCGGTCTCGTTGACCGCCGTCAGTTTCCCGCGCAGCGTGCGGCCGGCCGAGTTGAGGGCGCGGTAGCGGAAGGTCGCCATCGATCAGGCCTGTGGCACCGGTCGTGGAAGGTCGGGGCGAACGGCGCTCACAGGCGGTCCACCATGTTGACCGTGCCGATCAGCTCGGCGACCGAGGTGTCGCCGGACAGGACCTTGGACACGCCGTCCTCGGCCATGGTTCGGAAGGTGGGGTCGCGCCGGGCGGCTTCCAGCATCGGACCGCGCGTGGCGGAACGGGCGACGAGTTCGTCGAGTTCCGGGTTGAATGCCAGCACCTCGACCACCGCGGTCCGGCCCTTGTAGCCGGAATGGCGGCATTCCGGGCAGCCGCGTGCCCGATAGATGATCGGTGGATCGGCCGGATCGACGCCCAGGATCCGGCATTCGTCGGCTGTCGCCGGTCCCTCCTCCCGGCATTTCAGGCAAAGCTTGCGCAACAGGCGCTGGGCCATCACGGCGATGATGTTGCCCGAGAGCATGGTCGGCGGCAGGCCGAGATCGACAAGGCGGCTGATCGCGCCGAAGCTGTCGTTGGTATGGAGTGTCGTGAACACTTGGTGGCCGGTCATCGCCGCCCGCAACGCCATGGTCGCGGTCGCCTCGTCGCGGACCTCCCCGACGAAAACGATGTCGGGGTCCTGGCGCAGGATCGATCGCACCCCCTCCGCGAAGTTCATGCCGCCGGCATCGCGCACGTCCGACTGCCGGATCAGCGACAGCTGGTATTCGACCGGCTCCTCCAGGGTCATGATGTTGCGATCCATGGAATTCATGTAGTTCAGCATGGAATAGAGGGTCGTCGTCTTGCCCGACCCGGTCGGGCCGGTGACGATGATGATGCCCTCCGGCCGCTTCAACAGCTTCTTCAGGTGGCTCACCGTGTCGAGCGCGTAGCCCAGCCGGTCGAGCGGCACCAGCGACTTCGCCTTGTCCAGCACACGGATGACGATGTTTTCGCCATGGATCGTCGGGTGGGTCGCAACACGGAAATCGACCTCGCGCGCCCCGACATTGAAGGTGAACCGGCCGTCCTGAGGGTTCCGGTTCTCCGCGATGTTCATGCCCGACATGATCTTCATGCGGACGCAGACCGACGGCCAGTATTCCTTGTGGAACGCCCGGATATGGGTCATCACGCCGTCGATCCGATAGCGCAGCCGGACAAACATGCTCTCCGGCTCGAAATGGAGGTCGGACGCGCCGACCTTGATCGCATCGAGGATGATCGCGTTGACGAGGCGGACGGTCGGGTTGACGAACCCCTCCGTCCCGGTCTGGACGGCCAGGGCCGAGGCGTCGCCGTCCTCGATCTCGCGCAGGAGACCGTCGATCGACATCTCGTAGCCGTAGTAGCTGTCGATCGCGTCCGCGACTTCCGTCTCCGACGCCACCAGCGGCACGATTTCCAGGCCGCGCGGGAAGTACCGGCGCACCTGGTCGATCGCCAGGACGTTGTAGACGTCCGCCATGGCGACCCGGATTTCCGTATCCGTCACCGCGACCGGGAGGATCTTGTAGCGTTCCGCGATCTCGCGCGGCAGCTGCTTGACGGTGGCGTGGTCGAGCACCGTGTGGCGCAACTCGAACCGGTCGAGGCCGGAGCTCTCGGCCAGGGTCGCGGCCAGCGCATTCTCCGTGATGAAGCCGAGTTCGACCAGGATCTCGCCGATCATCTTGGAGCCGCTGCGCTGCTCCAAGAGGGCGACTTCCAACTGGTCGCGGCTGATCACTCCCTGCTCGACCAGCTTCTCGCCGAAGCGCGGCTTGTCCTCCGCCTCCGTGCGGGTAGGCGATGGGGCGAGGGGCGGGTTCTGCTCGCTGTCGACCTTGTCCAGCATGTCAGTGCCCTTCCATTCACCCGGAAATCGTCGGCCGGGTTCGACGTGCGCGAGACCGGAGGACCATGGTCAACGGCCGGCCGCCAGCTGGCCGATGCGGCGGCGCAGCTCATCCGTGGGAAGCCCGGCCCCCGTCTCAACACTCTCGACAAGGGCCCGGTACTGATCCAGGGCGACATCGAAGAACCCGAGCCGGTCGTTCAAGACCGCCAGGTTGTAGCGGTAGGCCGGGACGTCCGGCGCCAGCGTCGTCGCCCATTCCATGTGCCAGAGCGCATTGCCGAGTTCGCCGAGGCCGGCATAGCGGTAGGCCAGCCGGGCGGAGATCACGGCATGCTGCGGGAACCGGTCGGCAAGGCCGCGCAGGGTGCGCACCGCCTCGCCCTCCGGCACCCGGTCGACCAAGTCCAGGATCTGCTCCACGAGGTGCCCGTCCTCAGGCGTGCGGGCGAGCTGCTGGGCATAGGTGTCGATCGCCCCGGCGACCTCGCCCTGCTGCAGGAGCGCCATCGCCTTGCCGCGCACCAGCCGTGGATGATCGGGCGTGTCGATGGAGATCGCTTGGTACCGGGTCAGGGCCGCCGTCGGGTCGCCCTCGGCCAGCGCGGCTTCGGCCTCCGCGATCGCCGCGGCGACGGCACTGGCGACGTCGAGGCCGCGATCGGCCTGGGCGGCCGGCCTGGCCGACGGCAGTGTCGGCAAGCGGTCGCCGGCGGCGGCCTGTGTTACCGCAACCCGTCCATTGCCGCCGCCCGCGTAGGCGCCGGTTCCGCCGAGCCGGGATGCCGGTCTCGAAGGTCCGTTGGTGCCGCCATCCGCCGGCTGCGCCGCCGATGCGTCGATCGACCCGGCAAGGTCGAGGCTGGCGGGCCGATCGACCGCCGCGCCGACCACCGTCTCCGCGACCTCCTCGAAACTCGGGATCAGGGCTTCGACCTGGACGGCGGCCAGCAACAGGCCATGCTGGCGCATCCAGTCGACCCCCATGACCAAGCCGAAGCCGGCGATCGCGCCGATCGTGGTCGCCAGCACCTGGCGTTTCAGCCGGCGCCGTCGGGGCCGTGGCGCCGGCCCCTCGCCATTGGCGTGTCCCAGGCCCGGCCCGTCGGCCTGCGACGGCACGGGCGGGGCGCTAAG
>CAYNIS010000082.1:0-11170 GCA_964397055.1 uncultured Rhodospirillaceae bacterium
GGGGTGGGCGCAACCGTTGGACCCGGCCGCCCTCCTGGTCGATCAGCACCGGGGCATCGGCCCGGCCGACGGTCTCTCTCAGGTCGGCGACCAGCGCGCGCACCTGGTCGGGGTCGGCGACATTGCGGCGGAACAGGATGAAGCCGAGCGGATCGGCCTCGGCGAACAGGCGCCGTTCCGGGTCGGTCAGCCGTTCGCCGGCGGGGGCGAGAATGATCGCCCGGGGCGTGGTTCGCTCGGTCATGGTCGTCGTACCGTCAGGCAACCGGCGTCCCGCTCCTCCAGCGCGTCGCAGAGGCCGCGGGCGGCCTCTTCCGACAACTGGCCCGCCTGGACGCGGAAGAACACGCCGCGATCGCCCAGGTCGGCCCGTTCGACGAAGAGCGTCAGGTCGGTCAGGAGATCCGGGAACTCCTCCACCAGCCGCCGCCACTCGGACGCGGCTCCGTCCTCCGACCGCACGGAGGCGAGCTGGACGCGATAGGCGCCGTCGGACTGCGGGCGCAGGACGATCGAACCGGTCGGGGCTGGGGCCGGAGTCGGGACCGGGGTTGGCGCAAGGGTCGGCGCCGGCGGCGGATCGGCCGCCGGCCGGGCTGGTTCCCTGTCGCCATCAGCGCCGGCATCGCCGTTGTTGAGCTGGATCGACCCGAGCGTCCGATCCGGAGGGTCCGCCGGGAGAGGTGCCGGATCCGGATCAGCTGCGGCAGGGGCTGCAGGAGCGTCGTCGAGGACGATCCCCGAGCCTGGGGCCGCACGGGGCTCTTGCCGTTCCGAAGGCACCGCCGCCGGCTCCGCGCGCGCCACCGCAGTACCCGATGGGGCATCGTCGCCATCAGGCACAGCTGGCGGCGCGTCGGCCTGGGCCGGAGGTTCCGGCCGGGGTGCGGGCGTCGGCCGGGCGACCGGCTCTTCCGGCAGCGGCAGCAGTCGTTCGACCCGGGGCGGACGATCGTCGCCGGAAAGCGCGCTCCAGATCTGGCTGTCCTGGTGCGGGATCGGCATCCCGCCCGGATCCGCCGGCTTGATCTTGGTCGGTCCGGCCGGTGATGCGATCAGCGGCGCCTCGGCATCGGCACCGGCCTGCCAGCCCTGGCGGTAGACCCCCCAGAGGCCGACCAGGAAACCGCCGATGACGATGATCGCGACCAGCCACTGCAGGAACTGGAAGCCGGTGTCGGAACGCGGCCGCCGCGACGGCGGGTCGCCGTCGGCCGCGCTCAATTGCCCGCCCCCCAGTTGCCAGGTGCCGGCCTCTGCGGGCTTGGTGTCCGAAGACGGCTTCTCAGGAGGTGCCGGCGCGTTCATCGCTCCCAGTCCCACTTTGAAGTGCTGGCCTACTTTGAAGTGCTGGCCTACTTTGAAGTGCTGGCCAACTTACGAATGCTGGCCCGGATCGCGCGGCGGTCCGAGCCCCGGCCAGGTTCCTTGCCCACGCTCGGGCCATCAGTGCATTTCCTCGACCGGTGTGACGCCGATCACCTCCAGCCCAGAAGCGACGACCAGGGCGACGGCCTTGACGAGCGCAAGCCGTGCGCGTGTGAGCGCCGGCTCATCCTCCATCAGGAACCTGAGCGTGGCATCGTCCCGGCCGCGGTTCCACAGCTGATGGAACTCCGCCGCCAGGTCATAGAGGTAGTACGCGACCCGGTGCGGTTCATGGCTTTCCGCCGCGGTTTCGACCGTGCGCGGCCAGCTTGCCAGGCGCTTGATCAGCGCGACCTCCTCCGGGGCGGTCAACAGGCCGATCTCGGCCTCGGCGAGGCTCGCACCGTCAAGCGGCCCATAGCGGCCGGCGTCCGGGTCTTCGTTCTGCGCATGGCGCAGGACCGAACAGCAGCGGGCATGGGCGTACTGGACATAGAAGACCGGGTTGTCCTTCGACTGCTCGGTCACGCGCACATAGTCGAAGTCCAACGACTGGTCGTTGCGGCGGGTCAGCATGATGAACCGGACGACGTCGGCCCCGACCCGCTCGATCACGTCGGCGAGCGTGATGAAGGTGCCGGCCCGCTTCGACATGCGCACCGGCTTGCCGTCGTCGAGCATGTTGACGAGTTGGCAGATCTTGACGTCGAGGGTCGCCTCGCCGCCGCTTACCGCCTTCACCGCTGACGTCATGCGCTTCACGTAGCCCTGGTGGTCGGCCCCCCAGACATCGATCTGGTCGGTGAAACCACGCGTATATTTATCATAATGATAGGCAATGTCGTTGGCAAAATACGTGAAGCTACCGTCGCTTTTCTTGATCGGCCGGTCGACGTCGTCGCCATAGGCCGTCGCCCGGTAGAGGGTCTGTTCGCGCGGTTCCCAGTCGTCCGGCTTCTTGCCCTTCGGCGGCCCCAGGACGCCGACATAGAGTGCCCCCTTCTCCTCCAGGCTGCCCAGCGCCCGGTCGACGGCCCCGCTGTCGACCAGGGTGCGTTCGGAGAAGAAGACGTCCTGGCGCACGCCAAGCGCTTCGAGGTCGGTGCGGATACCCGCCATCAGGAGGTCGATCGCCCGTGCGCGCATCGCCGGCATCCACGCGGCCTCCCCGGCGGCGAGCCAGCGATCGCCGTCGGTCGCGACGATCTCGCGGGCGACATCCTTCAGGTAGTCCCCGGGATAGTAGCCCTCCGGGATCTCGCCGATGTCCTCGCCCAGCGCCTCCCGGTAGCGAAGGTAGGTGGAGCCGGCGAGCTTGTCGACCTGGGCGCCGGCGTCGTTGATGTAGTATTCGCGGGTGACGTCGTAGCCGGCCTTGGCGAGCAGGTTGGCGATCGCGTCGCCGACCACGGCGCCACGGGCGTGGGCGGCGTGCAGCGGCCCGGTCGGATTCGCCGACACATATTCGACATTGACCTTGCGGCCCCGGCCCATGTCGGTGGCGCCGTAGGCGGTACCCGCACGCAGAACCTCGCCCAGGCGGGCCCGCCAGAAATCGTCGGTCAGGGCAAGGTTGAGGAAGCCCGGACCGGCGATGTCGACCCGCGCCACGCCCGCCGCCCGCTCAAGCACGGGCGCGATGAGGTCGGCGATCGCCCGCGGCTTCATCCCGGCCGGCTTGGCGAGCACCATCGCGGCGTTGCTGGCGAGATCGCCATGGCTCGCGTCGCGCGGCGTTTCGACCGACACAGCCGCGGTCGGCAGGTCGGCCGGCAGCACGCCGGAGGACGAGAGGGAGGCGATGGCGTCGACCAGCACCGCGCGGAAATGGACAAAGACATTCATTGGGTTTCTGGCCCGGCACCGGTATCGGGAATGGCTCTCAGGGCTTCATCGACGGGTCGGTCAGCCGTTCGTGCTCATCAACTGCAAAGCGGTCGGTCATGCTCGCGATATAGTCGGCGACGACGCGGGCATGCACCGTCTCGTCACCGCCGCCGGCGGCGATTTCCCCCTGTTCGTCCGGCGGCAGCGTGTTCGGTTCCGCCATGAACTGCTGGAACAGGCTGCGTACCACACGGCGCGCCTTGGACGTCATGCGATTGACGCGATAGTGCCGGTACATGCGCTGGAACAGGAATTGGCGCAAGGTCGCGTCGTGGGCGCGCATGGTCTGCGAAAAGGCGACCAGCGGGCGGCCGGCGCCGCGCACGTCATCGACCGACGCCGGGGATGCCGCGGCGAGCCTGGCGCGCGTCTCGGTCAGGAGATCGCCGACCATCCGGTCGATCAGGCGGCGGATCACCTCGTGCACCAGGCGCGCGAAGGCGAGGCCGGGGTAGCGCGCCTCCACCTCCCGGATCAGGTCGCCGACCAGCGGCAGGTCGCGCAGGTCGGCGAGCGTGAAGAGGCCGGCGCGCAGGCCGTCGTCGAGATCATGGTTGTTGTAGGCGATGTCGTCGGCGAGGGCGGCGACCTGCGCCTCGGCGGAGGCGTAGGTCGCCAGCTTCAGGCCGAGCGACCGGTCGAGGCCGGCGATGGTCGGCGGCAGGGCCGCACCGGCCGCGAGCGGCATCAGCGGGCCGTTGTGCTTGACCACGCCCTCGAGCGTGTCCCAGGTGAGGTTGAGGCCGTCGAACTCGGCATAGCGCCGTTCGAGCAGAGTCAGGACCCGGACCGTCTGGTCGTTGTGATCGAAGCCGCCATAGGGCGCCATGCAGGCCGCGAGCGCGTCCTCCCCGGCATGGCCGAAGGGCGTGTGACCGAAGTCGTGGGCGAGCGCCACCGCCTCCCCCAGGTCCTCGTTGAGGCCGAGGGCCCGGCAGATCGACCGGGCGATCTGGGCCACCTCCAGCGAATGGGTCAGTCGGGTCCGGAAGTAGTCGCCCTCATGATAGACGAAGACCTGGGTCTTGTACTTCAGCCTGCGGAAGGCGCTGGCATGGATGATGCGGTCCCGATCGCGCTGGAAGGCAGTGCGCGTCGTGCTCTCCGGCTCGTCATGGACGCGCCAGGTCAGGTCCGGGCGTGCGGCGAAAGCGGCACCGCCGGCGGGAACGATGCCGCCGGGCCGATCAGCCCCGACGGTCGCGGGGGCAAGGTTTGTCGAAGAGCTCGCAGCCATCGCGCCGCGACCCTACTCCGGCCTCGTACCGCCCGCAATCGGCTGACTGTCGTGGCGGCGTCGGGCACGAGGGTGGCGGGTCATTGCGGCGGGGCCGCGGAGCCGCTACCTCTAGGGGTGAACCGACACCAGCCAGAGACGCTGGTCGCACACCCAACAGCCACACATCCACCAGCCACATACCCACCAGCCACATACAAGGGTTCGCCCCCATGGCCGAGATCATCGAAAGTGCCGCCACCGGCGCCGACGCCGCCGCCCCGCCGGCGATCGTGACCCTGAGCGACAGCGCGGTCCGCCGCATCAAGGTACTGCGCGAGAAGGAGGGCAACGACGCCCTGATGCTGCGCCTGACCGTTTCCGGCGGCGGCTGCTCGGGCTTCCAGTACGGCTTCAGCTTCGACGACGCATCGACCGACGAGGATCTGATCTTCGAGAGGGACGGCGTGAAACTGGTCGTCGACGACGTCTCGATCGAGCTCCTGGCCGGTTCCGAGGTCAACTTTAAGGAAGACCTCCTCGGGTCCTATTTCGAGGTCAACAACCCGCAGGCGACGTCCTCCTGCGGCTGCGGCACCTCGTTCTCGATCTGACGCGGGTCGTCACCGCCGATGCGGATCGCGACCTGGAACGTCAACTCGATCAAGGCCCGCCTGGACCACGTCCTGGCGTGGCTGGCTGACGCCGACGTCGACATCCTGCTCCTGCAAGAGTTGAAGATGGAGACCGCGGCGTTTCCGGCGATGACGTTCGTGGAGGCCGGCTACAGGGCCCATGTCGTCGGGCAGAAGAGCTACAACGGGGTCGCCCTCCTTCACCGCATCCCGGCAGAGTTGCGCCTGACGGCGCTGCCCGGCGATGCCGACGATGCCCAGGCCCGCTACGTCGAAGCCCTGGTCGACGACGTGGTGATCGGGGGCCTCTATCTGCCCAACGGCAACCCGGTCTCGGACCCCGCCAAGTTCGACTACAAGATCGCCTGGCTCGGCCGGCTGAAGGACCATGTCGAAGCCCTTCTGGAAGAGGGTCGTCCGTTCCTCCTCGGCGGCGACTTCAATGTGATCCCGTTCGCCGCCGACGCCTACGACGCGACGGCCTGGGCCGATGACGCCCTCTACCGTCCGGAAAGCCGGCAGGCCTTCCAGGCGCTTCTCAACCTCGGGCTGACCGACGCGTTCCGGGCGATCGACCAGAACCCGGGCCGCTACACGTTCTGGGACTATCAGGCCGGTCGCTGGCAGAACGACGAGGGCATGCGGATCGACCATTTCCTGTTGTCCCCGGGGGCCGCGGACCGCCTCACAGACTGCCGCATCGACAAGGGCCCGCGCGCCAAGCCGAAGGCGAGCGACCACACACCGGTCATCCTCGATCTCGCCTGACCGCCGATGATCACTCGACGGGCGGGGAAAAGGGCTTGCCGAGCGGGTTGATGCGCACACCGGGCCTGAGGCGGGTGAACGGCAGGTCGGCGGGGTCCGCGGCCATGGCGCCGGGCGCGCGCACCACCAGGACCTCGGCCGCCACCGGCTCGAAGTCCGCGCGGAAATGGACAGAGCTCTTCAACGCCAGGATGCGCTGGTCGATCGGCTCGACACCGAGATGGCGGAAGATAGCCTGATCGGCCGCCTGCATCTTGCGCGAGCCGACGATGACGCGGACACCGCCGCCACCGTCCAGCACCTTCAAGAGCGCCATCGGACCGATGTTGATGTTGGCGCCGCCGTACATCGGTCCGGTGCCGACGAAACGGCCGTCCCCCAGCTTCTCCACCTGGACCGAGAGATCGAGCGGCTGGTGCCCGGGCAGCCGGGAACGGGCGCCGATCTTGAGCTGAAGTGTCCGGCCCTCGCCGGCCTCGTGGGCGGCCTGGGCCGCTTCCGGGTCGAAGAGGATGGCGAGGACCGCGCCGTCCGCGTCATGGCGGATCAGCGCGTCCAGGAGCCCGACCGTGTCCGAGTTGCCGCCGGCCCCCGGATTGTCCTGGGTGTCGGCCAGGACCACCGGCTTGCCGTGGCCGGCCCCCTGCCCCGTCGCGTACTGGACCGCCTCGTCGGGGTCCCAGAGCTTGCCGGCGAAGGCCGCCTCGAACCCGCGGACCATATCGGCGAGCCGACCGGCGGCCGCGTCGGCAGTCGCTTCATCGTCGGCAAACGCGAACACGGCCGGTCCGCAGTCGGCGATGTCCGTGGCCGGAAAGCCGGGGGTGAAGGACAGGACCGCCCCGGTCTCCCGCTCGATGTCTTCGAGCGCCTGATAGATCGACCGGCAGGGTTCGATCGACGTGCATTGCCAGTTGATCGGGATCAGGAAATCGAGCTGGCGGTAGGCCTTGTGGCGGGGACCCTGGCCGCGCACCAGCCGGTCGAGCACGGTTGCCGCGCGCTTGCCGGTATCCGCCATGTCAATATGCGGGTAGGTGCGATAGGCGACGAGCGCGTCGGCGGCGGCGACCATGCCCGGCGTCACGTTGGCATGGAGGTCGAGGCTGGCGACCAACGGGACGGCCGGCCCGATCGCCGCGCGGACCCGGCGCAGCAACTCGCCCTCGGCATCCTCGAAACTGTCGACGGCCGCCGCCCCGTGGAGGTCGAGGTAGACGCCGTCGATGGCGCCTTGGGCCAGCGCGTCGACGAGGCCTGCGACGATCAGGGCGCTGATCCGCTCGAACGCCTGATCGGTGACCTCGGCCGACGGCACGGCGGAACACCACAACAGCGGAACCGTGTCGTGGCCGAGCCAGCCCAGTTCCTTCAAGGCCCCTGAAAGCCCGATGTTGACGCCGTCGAAGAGCCCGGGGATGTCATGTCCGCGGGTCAGGCCCGGATGGCCACGCGGTGTCAGGAATTCCTCCCAGGTCGCCCGGGTCGGTGCGAAACTGTTCGTTTCATGCAGGAAACCGGCAAGCGCAATGCGGGCCATCGCTACAGATTCCTTAAAGAAATGCGGTTAAGGCGTGGATCAGGGGCGGGATGTCCCAGTCCCTGGTTGATGGCATAGAAGCTCCGGAAAGGATAATCTCTTTCTGGAGCGGCACCTGTGCCGGGCCCGTTTCCTGTCTCTCGCATTCGCTGTTCCCCGAAAGAGAGCCTGAGGAGGCCAAGCCGTTGGATCGGATCACCGTTGCAGCCATCGCGGCCGGGGCGGTCGTCCTCTTGCTCGTGGTGTTCATGTTCCTGGCGAGCGCGCGTGTGAAGAAGGCGCGCGGCGCGCTCGAGCCGTTCAAGGAACGCCTGTTCGATCCCCTGACCCGGCGGGCGCGGCTGACCCAGGAAATGGTCGAGGTCGCCGCCGAGTTCGACACGGGCCGACGCCCTTTGAAGTTCAAGGCGCCGCGCAAGATCCGCGATTTCGATCGGGTCGTGTCCGTCGACGGCCGGGTGGAGAGGCTTCTGAAGCGCCTGAAGTCGATGGCGTCTAAGAACCCGGACCTGCGTGACCTGCCGATCTTCAAGCGGCTGAAGGAAGAGGTCGAGGCGGTGACGCGCGACTACCGCGTGGAACAAGGCCATTACAACTGGGCGGCGGAAGACGTGCTGAGGGCACGCCGGGGGATCGTCGCATCGCTCATGGGCTTCGCCAAGCCACATGTCTTCAACGGCGTCGAGCCCTTGCGGCCGGCCTGGCTCGATGGCGAAGCCGATGACGTCGACGACACCGACGATGTCTATGACGAGGATGAGGACGCGGCCGGCGGTGCGGTCGCCGACGCGGGTTCCGACCGCATGGCGCCCGTGGACGACGAGGACGAGGACGAGGCGGATCGCACGATCTCCGTCGGCCCGCCTGCCGCCGCCTGGATGACAGCGACCAGCGCGGAAGAGGATGACGGCGCCGTCGAAGCGCCCGGCTCCTTCTGGCAAAGCTCCGCAAGCTCGGCTTCTGAAGAACCTGCCGAGGATGAGGAGGACAGCGACCAGACCATCGCGATGCCGATGGGCGGCCCGGCGAGCTGGATGACGGCGCCAAGTGCCGGCGCGGAAGAGGACGCAAGCGACGAGACGGTCGCGATGTCGTCGGCGGACAGCTTCTGGAAAGGACAGCCGCAGACCGGCGAGACCGAGGACGAGGACGAGACCGAGGGCACGCTGCAGGTCGACGTCGCGAGCCTGATCGGGCGCGATGCCGCAGGCGCCGCAGACGACGATTTCGAGGATACCGAGCAGCTGCCGCCCGGCATGAACCTCGCCCGATCGATGCCGCGTCCCGAACCTGCCCCGGAGCTCGATCCGGAGGACCCTGACCGCATCGTCGACGACGAGCCCAACACCCAGCCTTCCTGGTTCCGCGGTCACGGCGCCCCGCCGCCGCCGGCCCCGGCCGCGGAAGAGACCCCGGCCGACGGGCCGGCCCGGTTCGGCGAGGACACGAGCCAGGAAGCCCCCCTGGAAGAGCCGATCGACGAGGACTCCCAGGAAAGCCACATCGAGGGGGCGTATGTCGGTACCCGCTCCTCGAGCTTCGCCCAGAGGATCGTCAGCCAGATCAGCGATGCCGCCCCGGAGGCGTCGGCCGCCGCCGGCCCTGCCGCAGCACCGGACGAGCCGCCGGCGCCGGTCGGCGGTTTCGGCAGCCAACTGGTCAACCGGCTGAAAAGCCAGGAAGCAGCCCCGGCCGCAGCCGACGGTCCGCCGCCCGCACCGGAACCCCCTGCCTCGCCGGAACCTCCCGCCTCGCCGGAACCTCCCGCCTCTTCGGAAATGCCGCCGACCCTGGAAACGGAACCCGTGCCGGGTCCGGTCGTGGCCGAAGCCGAGGGGGCGACGGCAGCCGCCGAAGGCGCAACGCCGCCCACGCGCGCCGAGGAACCTGCGGAGGTTCCGGTCGCGGCACCGGTCGAGATCGCCGAGCAGACGGGAACCGAGGAGACGGCAACTGAGGAGATGGGGGCCGAGAAGACGGGAACTGAGGAGACGGGGGCCGAGAAAGCCGGCGAGACCGCGGCCGTGCCTGCTGCCCCTGCGCCCTCCTCCCCTGTGCTCGGCGACGGCGAGATCGAGCTGACGGAAGAGGAACTCGCGGAGGCTGCGCGGATCGCGGCGATGGGCGAGAAGGCCTATGTCGACGCGGCGGAGGTGGACCAGAACGAGGTCGCGGCGGATCGCGGCATGAAGGTCTGGAACGAGGCCTACCTGCCCCTCCAGGCCCAGGGTGCGTCCGACACCGAAGAGCCGGAGGTCGTCGTCGACTACGAGAAGCCGCTCAGCGAGGAGGAACGGCTCAAGCAGTTCATGGAGAAGCGTGCCGGGTCCATCGGTTCGAAGAAAAACCCCGCGCAGTCAAGGGGTCAGCAGTTGCTGGAAGAAGCCAGAGCGCGCAAGGCCCGCCAGGACGCGGTCGCGCGGGGCGAGGTGGTCGAGGATCAGTCGGCCTCCTCCGCCGCCGACGAACAGCGGGCCCAGCGTTCGGCCGCCTTGGAAAGTGCGCTTGCCCATCTCAAGGGCCGGGGTGGCGGCGGCGAGGGCGGCGGCGACCGTTCCGCCGCCCTCGCCTCGGCCATGGCGCACCTCAACATGGATCGCTCGCCGAAGAAGAAGAAACTGCGCGGATCCGGCGACGACGAAGTTACCGATCCCGGCCAGAACGCCGCGCTCGGGGCGACCGGCGACAGCTGATCATCCGACTGGACAGCCCGGCGGCAAGAAAGAAGGGGCGGGTCCGGAAGGGCCCGCCCCCACGCATCACAGCACCTGATAGACGTCGTAGCGAACGCCGCCCGGGATGATGCGGCCGACGCCGATGGCGACGACGTCATTGAGCCAGGCGTAGGTCCCAGAGGCGACGTGGAACAGCGGGTTCGACCGCATGTAGTAGTGGGCGGGATCGTAGCCCGCATCCTCGCGCGCGGCGGCAAGCTGTTCCGGCGTGATCTTCAATATCCCGCCATAGGTGCAGTAGATGTCCGCGCCGTCGTCGGTGCGCATGACGATGCGCACGTCGAGGCGCGCGCCGTAGCTCTCCCGCGGCATCACCCAGTCACCGCCGTTGCGCAGGATCTTGCCCTTGAGCTTCGGCCCCTCGAAATAGCCGCCGCTGATATTGACGATCCGGCGCGGCCCGTCGGGTGTCCCGCCGAGATCGGAGACCGGCTCGACGCCGGCCTCCATGGTCATCAGGAACTCGGTCTTGAGGTCGAGCAACGCACAGGCCCTCCCGTCAAATCTGCCAGTAGCCGAGGGTCTCGACCTTGGCACCCGGATGGGTCACCGCCCCCTTCTCGGCATCGCCGACGGTCTGGGCATATTTCCAGATCGCGCCCGATGCGAACTCGGCCGGCCGCGGTTGCCAGCTCTTGCGCCGTTCGGCCAGTTCCTCGTCGGAGACCTCGACCTCGAGCGTGCCGACAACCGCGTCGATGACGATCATGTCGCCATCCTTCAGAAGGCCGATCGGGCCACCGACCGCCGCCTCCGGCCCGACATGGCCGATGCAGAAGCCGCGCGTGGCACCGGAAAAGCGGCCGTCGGTGATGAGCGCCACCTTGTCGCCCATGCCCTGGCCGTAGATCGCCGCCGTGGTCGCCAGCATCTCGCGCATGCCGGGGCCGCCGCGCGGGCCTTCGTAGCGGATGACCAGGACCTCGCCTTCCTTGTAGTCACCCTTCTCAACCGCGGCGAAGGCGTCCTCCTCCCGGTCGAAGCAGCGGGCCGGCCCGCGGAACTGCTGCTTCTCCATGCC
>CAYNIS010000083.1:0-2108 GCA_964397055.1 uncultured Rhodospirillaceae bacterium
GTGTCGCGCCCGTCGCCGCCGTCCAGCCGGTCGTTGCCGCTCTCGCCCACAAGGGTGTCGTTGCCCCGGCCACCGGATAGCCGGTCGTTGCCGTCGTCGCCGGTGAGACGGTCATTCCCGTCGGTGCCGGTCGCCCGAACGCCTGGCGTCTCGGGCTCCGGGTCGGGCTCTACCGTGACGTCGTCGTCATCGTCGCCGGTCGCGACTTCGTCGTCGTCCTCGTCATCGTCGCCGGTCGCGACCTCGGCGTCGTCCTCGTCATCGTCGCCGGTCGCGACTTCGTCGTCGTCCTCGTCATCGTCGCCGGTCGCGACCTCGGCGTCGTCACCGTCATCCCCGCCGGTCGCGACCTCGGCGTCGTCACCGTCATCCCCGCCGGTCGAGGTACCGGCCTGACCATCGTCATCAGCTTCGGAGCCCTGGTCAGGCGACACCGGGTCCGCGCCATCCGTCACTTCGCGCAACACCTGGGCCTGAGGAGCTTCGCCCTCAGCCGAACCGCCGCCTTCAGGCACCCCGCCGGGGACCGATCCCTCAGCTTCCGGAACCGGAGATGGATCGGTGTCTTCGCTGTCGCCGGCCCCCTGGGCCACGACGAATTCGGGCGACTCCGTATCGCCGCCGCCGCGCTGGGCATCAATCGGCAGAACGTTCTCGTTCTCGAAGGCGTCGCCGATCGTCTCGAACTCGGCCGTGGTCAGGCGCAGGTCGGGAACCTCGCCATTGTCATCCGCCGTGAAGACAAGAAGGACCCGGCGTGCCTGGTCGACCGACAGGGTGACGCTGCCCCCTGCCGGGGCCGAGCCGGACGAGAGGCCAACCTGATCGCCGAGGCCCGACAGCCTGACAAAGCCGCCCTCGTCGGAAAGATCGAGCACCTGGCTGAGCGGTATGACGCCGAGCTGGGACGGGCCGAGCAGGGCCGAAATCCCCTCTCCGTCGACGACAAGCTGGGTCGCCGGCATGCCGAGCCGCTCGACGTCGAGGGTGCCGCCGCCGTCGGCGACCTCCTCGACGGCCTCAACCTCGGAGCCGAGGCCGCCCTGGGCTGCGATCGTATTGATCAGGGCCGAGTCTTCCTCGCGCGTGACGAGGTTGTGCGGCAGCAGCAGCACCGGGCCGGCATCGGCTTCCGGCAGGGTAATGCCGTCCAGATCGAACAGGTCGTCCAGGTTCGAAGGCAGTGTCGGCGCCATTTTGAGCGTCCTTCCGATGAGGCGTTTTCGCCACGGTCTGCATGCAACCGATATGCCCCCACACCATTCGAGGGCTTATGGACTAAGGATATCGCAGTTTACCCGGAGTTCGAGTAGAACGCACACTGACCGTTCGCGAGAAGCGCCTATCCGTTCGAACAGGGATCCGGAAAAGCTTGTCGCCCCGTAGACTGCGACCGGCAACATCTGCCGGGCAACTTCTGCCTCTCGACAATGTTGCCCCCTTGTCGAGCGAGGCGTTGCGCGCCACGCAGGAGACCTGATGGACAAAAGAACCGATCGTTCCGGGCGACTTGATCCCGGTCCGTCCGCGGGCCGGGCCGAAGCGCGTCGTCTCGACGTGTTCGTCGCGTCGGTTGCGATCAATGTCCTCAGCCTCGGCGTGCCCCTCGTGGTCCTGCAGGTCTACGACCGGATCATCCCGTCGGACGCCCGCAACACGTTCCTTTTCATGGTGCTCGGCCTGACCGGGGTGATCCTTGCCGACGCGCTCCTGCGCGGCATGCGTTCGCGCGTGACCGGCTGGGCCGCCAGCCGTTACGAGCATGTCACGGCGCGCGCCGCCGTCGACCGGCTCCTGTCGACCGACCTCGCCGCGTTTGAACGGACCCCCCCTGGCACCTATCTCGACGCCTTCGCCGCCATCGAGGCGCTGCGCGACTCCCGGTCGGGCCAGAGCATGGTGACGCTGGCCGACGTGCCGTTCGTCATGGTCTTCATCGGCATCGTCTGGCTGATCGGCGGTGCGCTGGTTCTGGTCCCGATCGTCGTCGCGGCGACGGCAGGGCTGGTCGCGGTGGTCGTCGGGCGCAACCTCGACCGCACCATTCGCCTGCGCAACAGCCTGGACGACCAGCGCTACAGCTTCGTCTTCCAGGTCCTGAACGGCAT
>CAYNIS010000083.1:2118-10986 GCA_964397055.1 uncultured Rhodospirillaceae bacterium
AGCGCGCTATCGATGACATCGCGAGGGCTCTGTATGTTAAACATTTAAAGGAGACTCAGATGACCCGCCAGTTCGAGGCGATGCAGGCGCCCCTGGCCGCCGTGACCCGACGCCTGATCGAGCTCGGTGCCCTCGGCCAGACGCTGGGGTCGAGCTTGAGCAACGCGGCCATGGTCTCGGTCGCGGTGGTCGGCAGCGTCATGGTGATCGACGGTCAGCTTTCCGGCGGCAGCCTGATCGCCTGCACGCTGCTGGCGGGTCGCGCCGTCCAGCCGGTCATCCGCATGATCGGGGTGTGGGTGCAGTGGCGCAGCCTGGTCCTGGCGCGGGAACGGCTCAGCCTGATCGACAAGCTGCCGCAACCGCGGCCGCCGGAGACGCTGGTGTCGGAACTGCCGCCGCTGACCCGCGGTCTCCAGCTTGACAACGTGACGGTGCACCGGGGCCGCCCCGACCTGCCGATCCTGGCGAACGTCACGCTCGACTTCGCCGCAGGCCAGACCGTGGCACTGGTCGGGCCGACCGCCGGCGGCAAGTCCGTGATGCTGGAAGCGATCGCCGGACTGATCGGCGTCGACGACGGCGCGGTCCGCTATGACGGCATCGACATCCGCGGGGTCGACCAGCGGGTCCTGCGCCGCCGCATGGGCTATGTCCGCCAGAAGTCGGGACTGCTGCGCGGCACGCTGCGCGACAACCTGGCCCGGTTCGGCGGCGACGCCGCCCTTTCCCGGGCGCTGGAGATCGCCGATCGCCTGGGCCTGTCGGAAACCATCGCGACGATGCCCGGCGGCCTCGACACGCAGATCGGCGACGGGGCGTCGGAAACCCTCCCGACCAGCGTTCAGCAGGTGATCGCCCTCAGCATGATGTTCGCCGACGATCCGGATGTGCTGCTGCTCGACCAGGCGAACTCTGCCCTCGATGCGCGCTCCGACCGGGCGTTGCGCGACTATCTCGCCGGGCTGAAGGGCCGGCGGACCATCGTTCTGGTGACCGAGCGCCCGTCGATGATCGCGCTTGCCGACCGGGTGATCGAGGTCACCAAGGGCGGCGTCAACGAACTGCCACGGCCGGTGACCGGCCAGTCCGGCGGCCCGGGCCGCGCCGGCCTCAGGCTGGCGCATGACGGCGCGGTCGGGTCGGGCACGCCGCCGGCCGGCGCAACCCCCGCGGAAGGTAGGGCATGAGCGGCACGGCACTGACCGACGGCGGCCCCGCCGACACCGGGCGCCGCGGCACCATCCGCCTCTATCAGCCAGCACCGGACGATCTGCGCCGGCGCTGGACGCGCGCCCTGTTCAACCGCACCGGTCTGGAGAAGCTGCCGCCGGCGCTGGCAGCCCTGCCGGTCATCCTCGCGGAGCTGGGCTGGAGCGGCGCACCCAGGGCGCTGATCGAGGCGCTGCCGATGAACGCTGCCGCGATGACGCCGGAAGACCTGACCGACTGCCTCTACCGGCTGGGGTACCGGGCGATCCCGCTCGGCCGGCATCCCGGCCGGCTGGCGGGATCGCTGGCCCCGCTCCTCAGGATCGACCGGCGCGGCGGGGTCGGGGCTGTCGTGCGACGCGGGGACCGCACCCACCTGATCGACGGGTCGGGCGATGACGGCATCCCGTTCGAGCGGGTTCGCGGCGGCCGCTACTTGCGCATCCAGGCGGTTGCCGACGGGGGACGGTCGGCGGGCAGGGGGCCGAAGCCCGCAGGCGAGCGCTGGTCGCGCGAACTGATCGACGCCTTCCGGCCGATCCTGGCAACCGCCTTCGCCGCGAGCCTGATCATCAACATCCTGGGCGTCGCCGTCCCGATCGCGATCATGATCATCTACGATCAGGTGGTCGGGAAAGAGGAGCCCGATGCGCTTGTGTTCGTGGCGAGCGGGGTCGCGATCGCCTTCGTCTTCGACCTCGTGCTCAGGCTGTTGCGGTCGCGCGCCCAGGCCTATGTCGGCGCACGCTTCGAATTCCTGATCGGCAGTCGGCTGTTCGAACGCATCCTGCACCTGCCGGCGGCCTTCACCGAACGGGCACCGGTCGGCGGCCAGGTCGCCCGCCTCAAGTCGTTCGAGGCACTGCGCGAGGTGTTCACCGGCACCCTGGCGTCGACGCTGGTCGACCTGCCGTTCATCTTCGTGTTCCTGATCGCGATCTGGGCGATCTCCGGGGCGCTGGTCGCCCTGCCGATAACCCTCGCCGCGGCGTTCGCGCTGACCGCCTGGGCCAGCCACCGGCAACGGCAGGCGCTGACCCGGGCCGCGGGCGAAAGCCGGGGCGAGCGCGACCAGTTCCTGGTCGAACTGGTGTGGAACCTTCGGCTCATCCGCGAACGCAATCTGGCCGAGCGCTGGCGCGAACGGTTCCGCGACATCTCCGCCGCCACCGCCTGGGCCGGCCATCGCCTCGGCCGCTTCCACGAGGGCCTGCAGAACCTGGCACAGAGCGCGATGACGGCGGCCGGCGTCGGGACCCTGGTGATCGGCGTGCATCTGGCGATCGCCGGGGTCATGTCGATGGGGGCGCTGGTCGCCACCATGATGCTGGTCTGGCGCGTGCTCGCCCCGTTGCAGAACCTCTTCCAGATCGGCGGGCGCATCGGCCAGGTCCTCGAAAGCCTCGACCAGCTCGACGGCGTGATGCGGCTGGAGGCAGAGCAGGCACCGGGCGACCTGCCGCGCACGGCCCTCAAATTCGCCGGGGCGATGGAGTTCCGGCGGGTCAGCCTGCGCTATCGCTCCGATGCCAATCCGGCACTGCTCGGGGTCAGTTTCCGGATAGAACCGGGCGAGATGGTCGCCGTGACCGGGTCCAGCGGTGCCGGCAAGACCACCCTCGCGAAACTCGCACTCGGTCTCTATCGGCCGCAGAGCGGGGCGATCCTGATCGACGGCGTCGACATCCGCCAGCTGAAGCCGATCACGCTCCGGCAGACCATCGCCTATGTGCCGCAGGTGAACATCGTCTTCCCGGGCTCGATCTACCACAATCTCGCCCTCGCCGACCCGGCCGCCTCCTTCGCCCAGATCCGCAAGGCCTGCCGGATGGCCGGGATCCTGCAGACCATCGAAGCCCTGCCGAACGGGTTCGAGACCGAGTTCAAGGAAGGGCTGCAACTGCAGCTGCCGCAGAGCTTCCTGCGCAAGGTCGGCCTCGCCCGCGCCTACCTGCGCGACGCGCCGATCGTGGTGCTGGACGAACCCGCCGCCTCCATGGACGAAGCCGACGAGGCGACCTTCATCCAGGCGATCGAAAGCCTGCGCGGCAAGCGCACGATCCTGATGATCAGCCACCGGCCAAGCCACATCCGCATGGCGGACCGGCTTCTGGTCATGGCGAACGGCCAGGTGGAGGCCTATGGCCCGCCGAAGCCCCTGCTCGACCGGCTGAGCGTCCGCCCGGATGTCGGCGGTGCTGACGGCAGCGGACCGTCCACCCCTTCGGCAGGCCCCGGGCCCGGTGGCGCCGGCGGCGACAACGACCCGGCCCGCCAGCGCGGCCCGACGGCGTAATCGGCCCCCCCCCTCGAAAACAACCAAGCGAACGGACAGCGGCCATGACCCATCAAGCCCGCCCCACGACGTGGGGTGTTTCCGAAAGCGATCTGCGTCACCTGGCGCGCGCCGACGTGCTGGAGACGACCGGGTCCAGCGGCAGCCCGTCGCGGGTCATCTTTCTGTTTTGCGCGCTGATCACGAGCCTGATCGCGTGGTCCTGGGTGGTCGATGTGACGACCTCCGCCTCGGCCCCGGGCACGGTCGTGCCGACCGGCCGGGTGCGCATGATCCAGCACCTCGAAGGCGGCCTGGTGAGCGAGATCGCGGCGACCGACGGCGACATCGTCGGCGCGGGCGACCTTCTGATCCGCTTCGAGCCGACCCTGAGGACGGCCGAACTGAACCAGGTGCGCGCCCGGGAAGGCGCACTGCGCATCCGGCTCGCCCGCTTGCGCGCCTTCATCGACGACAGCGAGCCGGACTTCGCCCGGTTCGAAACCGACTATCCGGAACTGGTGGCGGAAAGCCGCTTTGCCCTCACCGGTGCGCGGGACCGCCTTGCCGGGCAGATCGCCGTTCTCACCTCCCGCATCGATCAGCAGCAGAAGTCGATCGACGTGTTCGACCGGCAGATCGCCAACCTGACCGGCCAGCGCGCGCTGGTCCAGGAAGCGGTCGACATGCGCGAGGAGCTGTTCGAGAACGGCCATGGCAGCCGGGTCGCGGTCATCGACGCCCAGCTTCAACTGGCCCAGCTCCAGGGGGCCGTGACCTCTGCCGAGGTCAACCGCGAGCAGACGCTGTCGGCGATCGAGGAGATCCGCAACCAGATCCTGGAACTGCAGGTGACCGAACGCGGCCGGGCCCTTGATGAGCTGGAATCCGTGACCGGGCAGTTGGCCGAGGTGCGGGAGACGCGCCAGCGCTTCGAGGATCGCGTCGGCCGGCTGGAAGTGCGCGCGCCTGCCGCCGGAACCGTTCATGGCAGCCGGGTCAACACCGTCGGCGCGGTCGTCGAGCCGGCCGAGGTCCTGATGTCGATCGTCCCGGTCGACGCCGTGCCGATCGTCGAAAGCCGGATCGACCCGGCCGATGTCGGCCATATCCGTGTCGGTCAGCCCGCCCGTATCTCGATCAGCGGGTTCGACGTGCGCCGCTACGGCACCATCGACGGGCGGCTCGCCGCGATCTCGCCGACCACCTTCTCCGATCCGGAGGGACGCCCCTATTTCCGCGGCGAGGTCGAACTGGAACAGGACTATGTCGAGGTCGCCGGGGTCGCCAACCAGATCAGCCCGGGCATGACCGTCGACGTGTCGATCGTGACCGGCAAGCAGACCCTGTTCGAATACCTGACCGGGCCGGTCTACGCCGCCCTGGTCACCGCGTTTTCCGAACGCTGACCAGACAACCACCGGCCGGGAAGCAGGGACGTTCAAGGAGGCGATCGGCATGTTCGACTGGCTATGGGGCAAGGGTGCCAAGCCGACCTACGAGCAGGCGAAGAAGGTCGCGGCGGAGGGCGATCCCGGCGCCCGCCAGAAGCTCGCGTCGATGAGCGACCTGGAACCCGAGCTTCTCTACTACTTCGCCCTCGACGACGACGACGGCGTCCGGCGCGAGATCGCGGGCAACGCCGGCGCCCCGCTCCAGGCCAAGGTCCTGCTGTCGCGCGACAAGTCGGACCAGGTGCGTCAGAACCTCGCCCAGCGGGTTCAGCAGATCCTGCCCGAGCTTTCCGACGACGAAAGCTCGAAGGCCGGCCAGATGGTGCTGGAGGTGCTGGAGAACCTGGCCAACGACCAGACGCCGAAGGTCCGCGCGATGCTGGCCGAGGAGATCAAGAGCCTCGACAACGTGCCGAAGGGCACGGTCGGCAGGCTGGCCCGCGACGAGGTCGAGGAGGTGGCGAGCCCGATCCTCGAACACTCGCCGCTGATCGACGACAACGACCTGATGGAGATCATCTCCAGCCGGCCGCATGACGACCGCCTGACCGCCATCGCACGACGCGCCGGCCTGGGCGACAGCGTCGCCAGCGCGGTTGCCCGGACCGAGCATCCAAGTGCCGTCAAGGCCCTGCTGGAGAATGCCACCTCAGAGCTGTCGGACGACACGCTGACCTTCATCTCCGAACGCGCGGAAACCCATGTGCCCTGGCACCTGCCGCTGGTCGGCCGGCCGAGCCTGCCGCTCGATGCGATCAAGAAGGTCTGCAGCTATGTCGCGACCGACCTCGTCAACACGCTGATCGACAAGCACTCGCTGCCGGAGGATTTGAAGGTCGATCTGCGCCAAGCCGCGTTCCAGCGCCTGAACCCTGATCAGGACGGCAACCACGACCACCTGATGACCCGGGTCGTGGTGGCGGAGCCGCGCAAGCAGGTCCGTCGCATCATCGAAAATGCGCTGACCGATCTCGGCTTCGCCGACCTGCGCTGCGTGTCCGACGGCGAGGAGGCGCTGCGCCTGTTCTCCGCCGCCCACACGCCGACCGGGCTGGTCATCTGTGCGACGTCGATGGACGAGCTCGACGGCCTCGACGTGCTCGAACAGGTGCGCGAGCTCGATGACGAGGTGCCGTTCATCCTGGTCGGCAATCTGGGCGACGAGAGCTACGAGGAACGCGCCGACATTCTGAAGGTGACCGGGCTGCTGAAACCGCCGGTGACCTTCGACAAGGTGGCGGAGATGGTCGGCGACATCTTCGGTATCGGCGACGGTGCCGGGGACGAAGACCGCGAACTGACGCCGACCGGCAAGCCGCGTACCGAAGCCCCGAAGCTCGCGACCGGCCGGCCGCTTTAGCCGCCGGGGGCCGCGAGCCAGGCCTACGTCACATTGCGCGTTCCTTGACGTAGCTGCCGGGCGCCTCTTCGAGGATCGGCAGCCCGCCCGCGCCCGGCTGCCGGGCCGGCACCTTGCCGCCGGCGTGGCGGCCGATCCAGCGCGCCCATTCCGGCCACCAGGAGCCCTCGTGCGGGGTGGCCCCGGCGAGCCAGTCTTCGGGCTCCTTCGGGTTCTTGGTGTTGGTCCAGTAGCTGTACTTGTTGGCGGCCGGCGGGTTGACGATGCCGGCGATGTGTCCGGACGCCCCCAGGATGAACTTCACCGGCCCCCTGTAGAGCTGGGTCGCGACATAGGTCGATTTCCACGGGGCGATGTGATCCTCCTTGGTGGAGACGATCACGGTCGGCACATCGATGTTGCGCAGGTCGATCTTGACGTTGCGCAGGGTGATTCCGCCCGGCTTGGTCAAGAGGTTGTTGAGGTACATGTTGCGCAGGTAATAGCTGTGCATGGCCTTCGGCATGCGGGTGGAATCGGAATTCCAGTAGAGCAGGTCGAAGGGGAACGGGTCCTTGCCCATCAGGTAGTTGTTGACGACGAACGACCAGATGAGGTCGTTCGAGCGCAACAGGTTGAAGGTGGTGTGCAGCGCCTCCGCACCGAGATAGCCGGTGTCGTCCATCTGGGCCTCGAGCCGCTGGATCTGGGGCTCGTCGACGAACACCTTGACCTCCCCGGCATCGACGAAATCAACCAGCGACGTGAAGAAGGTGGCGGACTGGATGCGGTCGTCGCCGATCGCCTTCATGTAGGCGAGGGTCGCCGACAACAACGTGCCGCCGACGCAGTAGCCGATCGCGTTGACCTCCCGCTCGCCGGTGACCTTCTCGATCGCGGTGAGCGAATCGAAGACCCCGCGGTCCATGTAATCCTCGAAGGTCTTGTCGGCCAAATCCTCGCCCGGGTTGACCCAGGAGACCACGAACACGGTGAGGCCCTGATCGACCGCCCAGCGGATGAACGAGTTCGCGGGCTTGAGGTCCAGGATGTAGAACTTGTTGATCCACGGCGGAAAGATGATCAGCGGGCGCTTCGCCACCGTCTCCGTGGTCGGCTCGTACTGGATCAGCTGGATCAGCTCGTTCTGGTAGACGACCTTTCCCGGGGTCGTGGCGATGTTGCGGCCGACTTCGAACGCGTCGAGGTCGGTCATCTTGACCAGGAGCTGGCCGCGCCCGCGCTCCAGGTCGTCGATCATGTTCTCGAGACCGCGGACAAGGTTCTCGCCGCCGCTTTCGATCGTCTCCTTGAGGACCGTCGGGTTGGTCATCACGAAGTTCGACGGCGACATCGCGTCGACCATCTGACGGGTATAGAAGTCGACCTTGCGCGTATCCTCGTCCGACAGGCCCTCGACCTCGTTGACCAGGTTGTTGATCCACCGCGCGGACAGGAGATAGGACTGCTTGATGATGTCGAAGACGGCGTTCTCGGCCCAGGCGGGGTCCTTGAACCGCTTGTCGGACTTCGGCGTCTCGACCACCGGCTCGGCCTGAACCCCCATCATCCGGTTGGCGGCATGGCGCCACAGATCGGCATAGGCGGTCATCAGCTCGAACTGGGCGCGCATCAGGCGCTCCGGATCGGCCATCAGGCGCTGGGTCGCCTGCGTGAACGCCCCCATGATGTTGAACGGATCGATGGTCGGCAGTTGCGCGCCGGAAGCGGCCACCCGGGTCTTTTCCCGGTCGGCGAAGTCCTGCATGACGCGGTTCGCCCGCTGCATCATCTCGGCCAGCTTCGCCGCCCGGGCCACCGGGTCGATGGCGGACGGATCCTGTGCCTTTCCGGTATCGGTCGAAGTCATGGTCGCTCCCTCCGCGCGGGGACGTGCCCCGGCGCTGTTGTTAGCCGGCCGGGATCGATTGCCCCTGCCGTTTTCCTGAGTTTTGCATCACCGCCATATGAGATAAAGAGACCCGTATGGCGGCGATGCGGCCCTGCCGTGACGGCTTCGACGCCGGACGGAAGAAGCGGATGGCTCGAAAGAACCGCTGGCTGAGAAGGCGGGCCGGGCGAAAAACGGCAGGGACGCAGCTGGGGCGGCAGCGCCCGGGGGGCATTCTATGGAAGGGCTGGGCTGACATGGGGTGGCCGTGGCGACAGACGCGTGAGGCGGTCAAGGGACACGCCTCGGCACCGGCGGGGATCGGCCTGGAACGGCAGCGACCCGCGTTGAAGGCCGCCCTCATGGGCACGGCGACGACGCTGGTGCTGACCGCCTGCCTCGCCGGCGGCGGGCTCACCGGTGTGCGCCATACGGCTGAAATCATGCCGACGGTGGGCCGTGCCGAGACGAGCGGCGACCAGCTCGCACAAGCCGCATCGCCGGCGCCCGAACAGGCTGGGGAGGCCGCCCCCGGGGCTGAGGCGGCCATGCCCGCACCCGCGACATCCGAAGCCGCCACCGGGGAAGCCGCCAACGGGGAAGCCGCCACCGGGGATGCCGCCACCGGGGATGCCGACGCGGAGCTGACCGACCTGCTGCCGACCCTGCCGCCATGGGCCCATGGCGCCGTGCTGGC
>CAYNIS010000084.1:0-10981 GCA_964397055.1 uncultured Rhodospirillaceae bacterium
ATCAGCGCCCTCAGGGGAATCCCCCGTGAGAGTCGCCATCAGCGGGAGCTGGTATAAGCCGAGGCCAGGAATTTGGCATCCCTGGTGCTGCGCCTCACCGATCGTAAGTGGAAGGTGCAATTTAAAATCGTGCAAAAATTACTCGGACTCGCGTGCCATGCGAGGCTGTCGGAGCTGCGTTGATCGACCAGCGGTTTTCCTGCAATCGAGAGAAGAGCATGGTTTGAGGTGTTCAATCCCGACCTTCGGAGGGAGGACGCCGATGCCGCGCCTGATCCTGACGCTCCTCTTGGTCGTGTTGACGCTGTCGGCGCCCGCGACGACATGGGCCACCGACGATGCGGCGGCGGAGATGCCCCCAAACCCTTGGGCGTTTTCGGTGCCGGCAGTGCCGCGGACGGATGCGGAGGCCAGGGGCCATGCCCGGCTGACCTCCCCCGGCGTTACCTACTGCGTTCCGTGCGACCGGCTGGTCTGGAGCGGCTGCGGAGATGCGGATCTCCGCGGCAGGTTCGTGTGGGCGCCGATCCCGGCGATGCTTGAACTGAACAAGACTCTCGTATTGCCGCGCGACATCGTCGAGGCAGCCGGGGTTCGGGTCGGCCTGCATCACAACGGCAGTCACTACGCAGCAGAGGAGTGGGACGAAAGGCGCCGCACGGTGCTGAAGCGGGTCCTGGCGTCAAGCCTGCGTACCGGTGTTTTCGCACAGTCCGATCGTCATCCTGGCCTCACACGCTATGTCGCTCGCCGGGCCAACCCGATCAGGGCGACACCAAATGACGTTCTGGTCGACGACCTGGATCACCCAACGGTCATTCTCAGCTGCAGCGGTAAGGCCCAGGATTGGGTGATCAACGGGACATGCCGGTTCGTTATGCAGGAGCACGGCCATCTGGTGAAGTTCTGGCTGCCCGATAGCTACATGGCCATTTGGCCTCAGATCGTCGATGGCGTGCGTGAAACTCTCGAAGACTACCGCTGCGACGGCGATGCGGTCGAAAGCCGGGGGGCATCGCGATGACAGTTTGGATATCGCGACCGTGCCGCGGGCTCCTTCGTTTCGCGCGGTGGCTTGCCGCAGCTGTTCTGCTGGCCGTGTTGCCTGTTGCTATCGCTGTTGCCGATGACGGCCCGGCCGAGATGCCCGCGAACCCGTGGGCCCTCGGTATCGGCGATCCGCCCCGCACCCCGGCCGAGGCACGGGGCTACGCCTACATCACGTTGAGCGGTGAGCGCTATTGCCTGCCGTGTGATCGGCATGTTTGGCGCGGCTGCGTCGACAGGCCCTTGGCAGAGAAACAGTTTTTCTTCATCCCGGTCCCGGCCATGCTGGAACTGAACGAGACCCTGACACTGCCACGCGACATCGTCCCGGAAGCCGGCGTCCGCGCAAATGTAGTCGGCGCGGTTCCCGAGATTACGGCGGAATGGGGCGACGACGCTGAGAAATGGGAGTGGAGTGGCCGTGAATCGGTGCGGCGGCTTCTCGCCGCCAGTCTCAGCCATCCGTCATATCATCCACCAGAGGCAGAAATGGGCCTCATGCGGTTTCGCGTCCATGATCTGAGTCATCCTGAGACCGGTGCAAACGATCACCTTGTTGATGACATTGAGGAGCCCAGTGTCCTGATCTCCTGCCGATCGCATATCGATACAACGAAGTATAATCCAACGTGTTCATTTTACTTTTTCGTTGACAGAGTGAATGTCAGGTTCTGGCTGCCGGACAGCTACATGGCCATTTGGCCTCAGATCGTCGAAACAGTAAAGGCGGAGATGAACACGCTGGTCTGCAAAGCGCCTTGATCCTGGAGAAGGCAACGGTGCCTCCAGGCTCTTGACCATGAGCAGTGACGACATGTGGGGCGGTGAGGGTGCCGACACCTTCTACTTCGGCTCGGACGGGCGCGGTCAGGGGGAACTCGACCATATTCACGACTTCGACCCGGCTGAGGACTCTCTGGTGTTCGCCCCTGGCTATGTGCCGAGCGGTGTGTACCTCACGGCCTATCCGCCGGCACCGGACGAGGATCCTGGACCCGCCAATGACACCTGGATCGAATTCGCGGGTGACCTGGGTGGTGTGTGGCTCATGGATGCCGGTCTTTCCTCTCTCCCCGGGACGGCCGGTGCGAGCACCATGGCGGACCACGGACTGTAACCGGATCGCCGGTCAGGCCACGGCATGTCCGTCGTCGGCGGCGATGATCGCCCCGTTGATGAAGCGCGAGTTCGGCGACGACAACAGCAGGACCAGGCCGTCCAGATCCTCCGGCACGCCCACCCGCCGGCGCGGCAGCAGCGCCATCAGCTTCTGCCCGCCGTCGGTCTGCCAGTAGTCGTGGTTCATCTCGGTATCGATGTAGCCCGGGCAGATCGCGTTGACGTTGATGTCATAGCGCGCCCATTCCGCCGCCAGCGCCTTGGTCATATGGACGACGGCGGCCTTCGACATGCCGTAGACCGAAAGCTGGCCGAGGGTGCGCAGACCGGCGACGGAGGCGATGTTGACGATGCGCCCGGCGACCTGGTGGGTGACCATCTGGCGGGCGACGGCCTGGGCGACGAAGAACGCGCCCTTGGTGTTGGTGTCGATGGCGAAGTCGTAGTCCTCTTCCTCCACCTCCAGCGCCTTCTTCGGCGCGGACACGCCTGAGTTGTTGATCAGGATGTCGATCGGCCCGAGTTCGGTCACCACCTCCTCCACCGCCTTGCGGATCGAGCCGATGGCGGTCACGTCCATCGCCACCGGCAGGGCCCGCCCGCCGGCATCGTCGATGGACTGGGCGAGGGTCTGCAGGCGCTCCACCCGGCGTGCGGCCAGCGCCACCTTGGCGCCGTTTTCCGCCAGCACCCGCGCGAAGCGTTCGCCGAGGCCGGAGGAGGCCCCGGTGACGAGCGCCACCTTGCCGGTCAGATCGTCACGCATGCTGATGCTTCCTTCCCTGTCTCAACGGAACCTGGTCAATCACGGGAGAGGGAACCGCGCCCCTAGAGCACTTTCCAGCCAGACTGAACCAGTCTGGCGATCAGGAAAACGATCAAACCTTTTAACTGACGCGCAAACCGTCGTCGCGGACTGATGAAGTCTGCTCGGGACTTGCGCTAGCTGCCGGTGTAGACGCCCGCGCGCTTTTCGAACATGGCGTCGATCGCTTCCTTGTGGTCGGCCGTCGTGTGCGACAACGCCTGGTAGGCCGCCGACAGTTCGAGGACGGTGTCGAGCCGGGCGAGCTGCGCTTCGCGCATCAGCTTCTTGGTCATGCGCAAGGCGTGCGGCGGATTGGCGGCGATCCGGTCGGCGAGGTCCCGCGCCTCGGTCAGGAGCTGGTCCGCCGGCACCACCTTGTTGACGAGCCCGATACGCAGCGCCTCTGCCGCGTCGATGACGTCCCCGGTGAAGGACATGAGCGCGGCGTTGGCATAGCCGACCACCTTCTGGATCAACCAGGCCCCGCCGTCACCCGGGATGATGCCGAGCTTGACGAAGACCTCTCCGAACTTCGCGGCCTCGGACGCGATGCGCATGTCGCACATGCAGGTCAGATCGCAACCGGCCCCGATCGCCGGGCCGTTGACCGCGGCGATCATCGGCACCTCGACCGCGTGCAGCGCCATTGGGATGGTCTGGATCCCGTATTTGTAGTGGCGGCGGATGGCGGCCGGCGGGCCGGCGAAGATGCCCTCGCCGTCGCGCATCTGCTTCACGTTGCCGCCCGCACAGAACGCCGATCCGGCCCCGGTCAGGATCACGACGCGCACCGCCATGTCCTCGTTGATGCGGTCGGCGAGCTCCACGAACTCCCCGAACTGATCGTTGTAGGACAAGGCGTTACGGGTATCCGGGCTGTTCATGGTGACGGTCATCACCGGCCCGTCGGTCTCGATCTTCAGGAATGGGTCGGACATCGGCGTCAAGGCCTCCCTGGGGTCGCAGCCGCGGGGTGTGATCGAGGCCGCTTGCTTGTTCGTCTTGGGATCGCGGGTCATATTGCTGCCCGAACCATGATCGTCGGCGCAAGGCCGCTGCTGCTTCGAAGAGGGGCGGGCGGTCGATCAAGCCGGCCAGCACCGGAGCCCGGGGGGATCCACCAAATGTCCAGTTTCCGCTTCGATCTTTGTGAACTGCCGGCCGAAACCGAGGCCCTGCGCAGCGAGGTACGTGCCTTCCTCGCCGACACGCTGGCCGACCGGCCGGCGGTCAAGCGGGCCGAGACCTGGACCGGCTTCGACGGCGGGTTCAGCCGCAAGATGGGCGAGAAGGGCTGGATCGGCATGTGCTGGCCGAAGGAGTACGGCGGCCACGAGCGCACCGCGTTCGAGCGCTATGTCGTGCTGGAGGAGATGCTGTCGGCCGGCGCCCCGGTCGCAGCCCATTGGATCGCCGACCGACAGTCGGGCCCGCTCCTCCTCAAATTCGGGACGGAAGCGCAGCGCCAGCGCTTCCTGCCCAAGATCGCCAAGGGTGAATGTTTCTTCTGCATCGGCATGTCGGAACCTGATTCCGGTTCCGATCTCGCCTCGGTCCGCTCCAAGGCGGAGAAGGTCGAGGGCGGCTATCGCCTCAACGGCCGCAAGGTCTGGACGTCGGAAGCGCAGCACTGCCACTTGATGATCGGTCTGTTCCGCACCGGCGGCTTCGACGAGGGCAAGCACAAGGGCCTCTCCCAGTTCCTCATCGATCTTTCGACCCCGGGCATCACCATCCGCCCGATCCGCAATCTGGCCGGGGAGGAGAAGTTCAACGAGATCACGTTCGAGGACGTGTTCGTGCCGGAGGACATGCTGGTCGGGACCGAAAACGGCGGCTGGAGCCAGGTGACCGCCGAACTCGCCTACGAGCGCAGCGGGCCGGAGCGCTATCTCTCCAGCTATCGCCTGATCGTCGAGATGATCCGCGAGCTGCAGGCGTCTTCCAACCCGAAGGCGGCGGAGACCGTGGGCCGGCTGGTCGCCCACATGAACACGCTGCGGCAGATGTCGCTCTCGCTCGCCGGCATGCTGGAGGCGGGCGAGAACCCGGCGCTCGAAGCCTCGGTGTCTAAGGACCTCGGCAACGTCTTCGAACAGGAACTCCCCACGCTCGCCCAGGCCGCGATCGATGACGAGGCGACCATCGACGGCGGCTCGGACTACCAGCAGGTGCTCGGCTACCTGACCCAGGTCGCCCCGTCCTTCAGCCTGCGCGGCGGCACCCGGGAGATCATGCGCGGCATGATCGCCCGCGGTCTCGGCCTGCGCTGACCGGACCGCCCCCGATGAGTGAAGAGCGTCAGATCCTCGCGGACACCGTCACCCGGCTGTTCGGCGATCTCGTCACCAAGGCCCTGCACCAGTCGGTCGAGCAGGGAACCTGGCCGGCCGATCTCTGGCAGGCGATCGACGACAACGGGCTGCCGATCCTGCTGGTCCCGGAAGCCGCAGGCGGTGTCGGCGGCGGCTGGCAGGATGCCGAGGTCGTGGTGCGTGCCGCCGGCCGCGCGGCGGTGCCGCTGCCGCTGCCGGAGACGATGCTGGCGAACTGGCTGCTCGCCCGCGCCGGGATTGCCCTGCCGGGCGGCGCGCTCACCGTGGCCCCGCACCGAATCGGCGACCAGCTGACCCTCTCCGACGGCGGCCTGAGCGGTACCGCCCGCCGTGTGCCGTGGGGCCGCAGCGTCGGTCACGTCGTGGCGATCGCGCGCGGTGAGGCGGGCAACGTCGTGATCCTGGCGGAGACCGCGGCCGCCACCCGGTCGGAGGACCGCAACCTGGCGCTGGAGCCGCGCGACACCCTGACCTTCGACAAGGCGCCGGTCGTCGCTGTCGCCCCGCTGCCGGACGGTGTGCCCGACCATGCGATCCTGAGCTTTGGTGCGTTCCTGCGTGCGGCCCAGATCGCCGGCGCCCTCGACGTCCTCCTGACCGAGGCGGTGAGCTACGCCAAGGACCGCCAGCAGTTCGGCCAGCCGATCGGCAAGTTCCAGGCGATCCAGCAGGCGCTGGCCCAGCTCGCCGGCCATGCGGCGGCGACCCAGGTGGCGGTGGCGACGGCCGCCCGCGCCGCCGACAAGGGCGGCAATCACGATCCCGGGTTCGAGATCGCCTGCGCCAAGGCGCGCGCGAGCGAGGCCTCGGGGATCGCCGCGTCGATCTCTCACCAGACCCATGGGGCGATCGGCTTCACCTACGAACATCACCTGCATTTCGCCTCGCGCCGGGCCTGGTCGTGGCGGGCGGAGTTCGGTAACGAGGCCTACTGGAACGGCATCCTGGGTCAGGTGGCACTCGAGCAGGGGGCCGATCAGCTTTGGGGTTTCCTCGCGGCGCGTTGATCCCGGCTTCGCCGCCGTGCATGTGGAGGGCCGCGGCCCTCCACATCGTTCTTGCCGATGCCCCGGTCTTGCCGATGCCCCGGTCTTGCCGATGCCCCGGTCTTGCCGATGCCCCGGCGATCACGGGCGATGCGATCCGACGGGTTGGAGGGGACGGCCGCCGCGCAGTTCCCGTGGTGCGGGCGGGACACAGGCACTTGGCCAAACCGCGAGATGGCGGGACCGCCTGATTTACCTCACCGCGCGCGTGGGTTACCCGATAGCGAGTGCCGATCGGGTGTTCGGGGGGAACCCGCGATGCATGCCCTGAAACCGCGCCAGTCGCGTCTGTTCGGTGCGATTTTCCTGACCTTCTTCACGGTCTTCTGGAACGCGCCCACGAGTGTCTTCGTGGTCTTCGCCAGTGCCATGGTCCTTGGCGTTTTCAACAACGGCGATCGGGTCGACGGGCCGGAGTTCTGGATCGCCATCGGCCTGCTCGTATTCATGGTGCCGTTCATCCTGGTCGGTATCCTGACCGCCTGCTTGGCCGTCGCCGAAGTCCTGGCCTTGTTCGGGCCGAAGCCGATCGTGAGCGTCGATCAGGCGACGGTGGGGCGCGGCCAGCGGCTCTCGCTCTCGCTCGAGATCAAGGGCTCGCCGACGGCCTTCAAGGCGGTCGAGGTGCGCCTGACCGGGCGGGAGGAAACCCGCGTCACGGTCGGGACCCGCACGCGCACGGACACCCATGTCTTCCATACCGAGACGGTGGGCAAGATCGATCCCCAAAGCCTGATCGACCCGTGGTTCGGGTCCGTGCGCATCCCGCAGCACACGCGCCCGAGTTTCAACGAGGGGCGCAACGAGGTCCTCTGGGCGATCGTGGTGGAGACGCGCCACGGCCTCTTGCCGAAGCGCGAGGATCTCTTCGTGATCACGGTGACGTGACCGCGACGAACCCGCTGCCCGGCACCGTTTCCGGGATCGCGCGCGGGCCGGGCGGTCGCGGATGGATCGACCTGTCCTGGGTCGCCCGCGGCAAGGGCGAGCCGGAGGAGGCCTCTGCCACCTTGCAGCCGGTCGATCTTTCGCCGGAGGGCCGTGGCTTCGTCCTGGCGCTGTCGGACCGGCCACGGGCATTTTCCGGCCGGACACTGTCGGTACGCTGGCTTGTCCGCCTTTTCGACGGCGAAGGCATTGCGCGCGCGGTCGCCCCTCTGCCGATCGCCCCGATCCCGGCTGCCGGGCCGACCGATCTCCGGGTTCCTGCCGAGGCCAACCCGTTCCGGTCGGACCGGGTCCGGCGCCTGTGCTTCCGGCTGCCGTCGGGGGATGTCGAAGACCTTGTCGAACGGCTGGCCGGGCAGGGCTGGCGCGGCGCCATCGTCGGCCCGCGCGGGGCCGGCAAGACCACCCTTCTCGATCGGATAGAGACGGCTCTGGTCGCCGGGGGATGGCGGGTTCATCGGCTGAAGGTGGAAGCCGGGTGGCGCCCCTGGCGCGTCTTCGACATCCGAACCGCCGTGATGGCTCTCGGGTCGGGCGATGCCCTGTTGCTCGACAGTGCCGGCACCCTCACATGGCCGGAAATGCTGGCCCTCAGCCCGCCGCTTTCAAGGGTCGGCGCGGTGGTGGTGACGGCCCACGGGCCGTCCTGGCTCAAGACGCTGGTCTCGCTCGCGCCGACGGAGGCCTTGCTTCGCGACCTCCTCGACCAGCTTCTGGGCATGCCGCCGCCGCCCCTAAAGGACACGGCCATCGCGTCGTACCGGGCCCGGCGGGGCAACATTCGCGATGTCTTCGCCGATCTCTTCGACTGGTGGGCCGACAACGGCCGCCCCCTGGCCCTTCCCCTAGACCTGGATGTCGCCGGCGATGTGGGCGCGCAGGATGGGTTCCGCCTCGATCAGGTCGCGTGCCATGACCACCGGGAAGCGGGGGGCACGGATGGTCTCGACCTCGGCCCGGTCGCGGGCGCCGTGCCCGGTCAGCACATGGATGGCGCCGCCGATGCCTGCCCGCTGGGCGGCGATGATGTCACGCGCGGCATCGCCGATCAGCCAGGTGCGGGCGGGGTCTAGGCGCAATCGCGCCACAAGGAGTTCGGTGAGGCCAGGTCCGGGCTTGCGATAGCGCGCCTGGGTCGGCCCGTAGCCGGGCGTGAAGTCCGGATGAAACGGGGCGGCGGCAACCGCGTCCACGCTGTGGCCCAGTTGCTCAAGCTGGATGTCGATTTCCTGGATCACCGCTTCGAAATCAGCCCAGGCGAAGCGGCCTCGATCGATTCCCGACTGGTTGGTGGCGACGCCGATCCGCCCGCCGGCGGCGCGGACCAATGCCAGGATGCCTGCGACCCCGGTTTCCAGTTCGACCTCTTCCGGCCGGTGGAGATGGTCGACCTCCCGCACCAGTGTGCCGTCCCGGTCCAGGATCAGCCCCGGCACGAGCGGGGCCGACGGGTCGAGTTCGACACTCGACACCCAGACGCCGGGATCGACAAGACCGCCCCTTGGCCGCATGTACAGGTCCCCGCGCTTTCCCGGTCGGGCGCAGCGGCGGTCTCCGCGAAAGACACGGAAATTGCACGAACGCGCCATCGTTTCGTTGATGGGCATGATCTAGACGAGCAAGACCCCGTCGGCAAAGCCCGCCCCGCAGTTTTCGGAGCAGTTTCTTTCATGTGCGGCATCATCGCGATCATCGGGACCGAGCCCGTGGCACCGGTCCTCGTCGACGGCCTCAAGCGTCTGGCCTATCGCGGCTATGACAGCGCGGGGATCGCGACACTGGTGAACGGCCACATCGACCGGCGCCGCGCCGAGGGCAAGATCGAGAACCTGGAGGCGCGGGTGGCGGCGGAGCCGATCGCCGGCACGGTCGGCATCGGCCACACCCGCTGGGCGACCCACGGGGCCCCGACGGAGGTCAACGCCCACCCCCATGCCACGTCCCGCGTGGCCGTCGTCCACAACGGCATCATCGAGAACTACCAGGCGCTGAAAGAAGAGCTGGGGGCACACCAGCACCGCTTTGAGTCAGAAACCGACACGGAAATCGTGGCCCATCTGGTGACCCACTATCTCGACCGCGGCCTGGCCCCGGTCGAGGCCGCCGCTGCCGCCTTCGCCCGGCTGGAGGGGGCGTTCTCCCTCGCTGTCCTGTTCGCCGGCGAACACGGCCTGATCGTCGGGGCACGTCAGGGCACACCACTCGCCATCGGCCATGGTGACGGGGCGATGTATCTGGGGTCGGACGCGCTGGCGCTGGCCCCGCTCACCGACCGTCTGACCTACCTCGAGGACGGCGACTGGGCGGTTCTCACCCGAGAGGGGGGGGAGGTCCGCGATGCCGGCGGGGCGATCGTCGAGCGCCCGATGCGGGTGACGGAGGTTTCGGGCGCTTCCGTCTCCAAGGGCGGCTACCGCCACTACATGCTGAAGGAGATCTACGAGCAGCCGGAGGCGATCGGCGACACGCTCACCAGCTATGTCCATCCCTCGACCGGGGAGATGGCGCTGCCGCCGCTGCCCTTCGACCTTGCCGACATCCCGCGCATCACCATCGTCGCCTGCGGCACCGCCTACTATGCCGGCATGGTCGCCCGGTTCTGGCTGGAGCATTTCGCGCGCATCCCGGTCGACGTCGACATCGCCTCAGAGTTCCGCTACCGCGCGGCGCCGCTGCCGCCGGGCGGGGTTGCCGTGTTCATCTCCCAGTCGGGGGAGACCCTCGATACGCTGGAGGCCTTGCGTTACGCCCGGCGGGAGGGCCAGCACATCCTCTCCGTCATCAACGTGCCGGAAAGCACGATTGCGCGCGAAAGCGATGCCGTGCTGCCGACCCGGGCCGGCCCGGAAATCGGTGTCGCCTCGACCAAGGCGTTCACCTCCCAACTGACCGTGCTCGCCTGCCTGGCGCTCGCCGTCGGCCGGGCCAAGGGCACCATCGGGCCGGAGATGGAGGCGGAGATCGCCCAGGCCCTGCGGGAGGTGCCGGCGCGGGCGGCCGATGTCCTGCAGCATGACGACAGCATCCGGGACCTCGCGCAGGAGATCGCCGCGGCGCGCGACGTCTTCTATCTCGGCCGTGGGGCGGGATACCCGATCGCGCTCGAGGGGGCCTTGAAGCTCAAGGAGATCTCCTACATCCACGCCGAGGGTTATGCCGCCGGCGAAATCAAGCACGGGCCGATCGCCCTGATCGCCGACAGCGTGCCGGTCGTGGTCGTCGCCCCACGCGATCAGCTTTTCGAGAAGATCGCCTCCAACGTCCAGGAGATCCGCGCGCGTGGCGGGCGCGTCATGCTGCTGGCGGATAGTGCCGGGGTCGCGCGCCTGAACGGTCAGGCGACCTGGACCGTCGATCTGCCGGACGTGCATCCGCTGGTCGCCCCGATCCTCTACGCGATCCCGGTCCAGCTGCTCGCCTATCACGTCGCCGTGATCAAGGGCACCGATGTCGACCAACCCCGCAACCTCGCCAAGAGTGTGACGGTTGAGTGAGGGCGGCGTTCCCGGCTAGATCCTTCCGTAACGATCGTTCCAAGGAAAGGACCGGGACATGGCCGCACGGGTATCCCTGATCACAGGCGCTTCGAAGGGTATCGGCCGGGCGACCGCCGAGCGGTTGGCGGCGATTACCGTGCCGGATCACGTCGTCCGAGCGGCCGTGGACGCGCCCGAGGA
>CAYNIS010000085.1:0-10955 GCA_964397055.1 uncultured Rhodospirillaceae bacterium
GGCGGAACTGCGCGAGCAGGTCGAGATGGCGCGCGGCCTGTGCCCGCCCTTCGACATCGAAAGCTACCGTGCGGGGCACCTGACGCCGGTCTTCTTCGGTTCCGCGATCAACAATTTCGGCGTGCGCGAGTTGCTGCGCGGGGTCGCCGAACTCGCCCCGCCGCCGCGCCCACAGCCGACCACCAACGGCGACATCCTGCCGGAGGACGACAAGGTCTCCGCCTTCGTCTTCAAGATCCAGGCGAACATGGATCCCAAGCACCGGGACCGCATCGCCTTCGTCCGCCTGTGCTCCGGGCGCTTCAAGCGCGGCATGAAGCTGACCCATGTCCGCTCGAAGAAGCAGGTCAACATGCACAACCCGGTGATGTTCCTGGCGCAGGAGCGGGAAGTCGCGGAGGAGGCCTGGCCGGGCGACATCATCGGCATTCCCAACCACGGCAATCTGCGCATCGGCGACGCGCTGACCGAGGGGCAGGAGATCCACTTCACCGGCATCCCGTCCTTCGCGCCGGAGCTCTTGCAGCGGGTGCGCCCCGACGACCCGATGAAGGCCAAGCATCTGGGCCGGGCCCTGGAGCAACTGGCGGAGGAAGGGGCGGCCCGCGTCTTCAAGCCGATGATGGATGCCAACTGGATCGTCGGTGTCGTGGGATCGCTCCAGTTCGACGTGCTCGCCGACCGCATCCGAACGGAATACCAGATCCCGGTCCATTTCGAGCCGACGGCGCTCTACACCGCGCGCTGGGTAGGGGCGGATGACGCCCAGACGCTCAAGGGGTTCATCGACCAGAACCGGGTGTCGATCGCCGACGACCACGACGGTGACCCGGTGTTCCTGGCGCGCAATGCCTGGCATCTGGACGATGCCAAGGACCGCTTCCCGGCGATCCGGTTCACCGCCACGAAGGAGCACGTGGTGTAGCCGACGGCCTTCTCTCTACCTTGCCTCGTCCAGCGCGCGCATTACCTTGGCTGCGGCTTGGTCGGACGGGTCGGTAGAGGCGGCAAGGCCGGCAACAACCCCGGCGCGGTCGCCCGCGGGTCGGTTCTGGGACATCTTCCACTTGCCCCCGACCCGGGTCAGCGGCAGTTCGATGCCGACGATCGCCCCCAGCATGCCGTCGATGAAGTCGGTCGGGGCGTCGGTCACCGCCCACGGGGCCGGCCGCGCGGCCTCCTCCCGGTCGGTCAGGCGGGTGACGACCTCGCGCAGCCACTCGCGATCTTGTGAGATCGACAGCGTGCCATAGGCGTGGATCGTCACGTAGTTCCAAGTGGGTACCACCTTGCCGTGCTCCGCCTTGGTCGGATACCAGGAGGGCGAGACGTACGCCTCCGGCCCCTGCACGATCAGGAGCGCCGGCACACTCGCATCGAACGACTGCCATTGCGGATTGGCGCGCGCCAGATGGCCGCGAACCGTGCCGAATTCGCCAGCCGTCGGGTCGAAAAGGATCGGCAGATGGCTCGCCGTCAGACCGTCCGGGCCCATGGTGACCAGGGTCGCCAGGCGGGCTTTGGAGATCGCCTCGGCCAGCACCTCGGGCCGCCTCTCGGCAAAGTGGCCGGGATTGTACATCGCTCGCTCCGCGTCGGTTTCCCTGGCACCATGGGGGTCCGATCCCGCCGCTGGCAAGGACCTCCGAGATGCGCTCGCGTGCCGCCTTCGTCGCCTTCCTGCTGATTGCCGCCCCGGCCGTTGCCGACGATAGCGAGCCGTTCGGCGTCTGGTCCGGCACCTATACCTGCGCGCAGGGCCTCACCGGCTTCCAGCTGACCATCGACAGCGCCGGCGGCGACCGTCTCGACGCCACCTACTTCTTCTATCCGGTGATCGACAACCCGCAGGTGCCGGACGGCTGCTACAAGATGACCGGCCGCTGGGACCCGGCGACGGGTCGCATCGACCTCAGCGGGTCTGACTGGATGCTGCGCCCGCGCTTCTACGAGATGGTCGATCTCCTGGGCGAGATCGGCAAGACCGGAGAGACGTTCGACGGTGATGTCGCCGGCCCCGGCTGCACCACCTTCGAGCTCCGACGCGGCCAAGGCCCGCGCGAGCTGCCGGCCGCCTGCCTCGACGACAAACCCTTGGCCCGGCGCTGAATCCCCCGCCTCTGCCCCGGGTCGATGCGGGGCGGATATGGATACGATGCGCGCCGTCGAATTGAGTGCTGGCGCCATCGAGCGCACCTTCCTTACCGGGCGGACAGTTGGCGATCGGCGACTGGAGGAGACGCCGGTTCAACGGAGCGGCCGGAAGTGTCCGGCAGCACGGAGCAAGGGCCATGGTGGCAGAGGTCGACTACAGTTGCGTGTCGCTGGCGGACACGCTGGCGGGCATCACGGAGAGCCTCGATCGGCGGATCGAGCCGGTCCTGCTGCGCCTGTTCGGGGAGTTCCTCGATCACCTCGCCCGCAGCGGACTGACCGAGGCGAGCCTGAAGCCCGGCGATCGGATGCCCGATTTCATCCTGCCATCGGCGGAGGGGGGACTTACCTCTTCCGAGGAGCTGCTCAGCGAAGGACCGCTGGTCATCAGCTTCTTCCGCGGGCACTGGTGCCCCTACTGCAATGCCGAACTGCTCGCCCTGCAATCGGTCCTGCCGGAGATCCGGGAGATCGGGGCGACGCTGGTCGCGATCACGCCGGAACTCGGCGGCCTGCCGCTCAAGGTCAAGCGTGGCCGCAACCTCGGCTATGAGGTGCTGGCCGATCCCGACAACGGCGTTGGTCTGGCTTTCGGGGTGGTCTACCGCGTCCCGGACAACGTCCTTGCCGGCTTGCGCCAGCTTGGCTTCGACGTCGAGAGCTACAGCGACGGTGCGTTGCTGCCGATCCCGGCGACCTATATCGTTGCGCGCGACGGCTTGATCGACGAGGCCTTCGTCGACCCCGACTATCGCCGCCGCATGGAACCGGCGCGGATCGTCGACAGGTTGCGGGCGCTTGCGTAGGACTGCGGGCCGTTGCCCCTGTTCCTGAACGACCGCTCCCGATCGACCCCTTGCCGCCGCCATGACCATCGACCGCCCGCTGACCCTGACCGACCGCCTCGCCGCCGCGATGAAGGAGACGGAGGCGCTGCTGCCGGAGCCGACGCGGCGGCTGTTCGACCGCTTCCTGATGGAGCTGGCGGCGACCGGCGCCAGCCGCAACGCGCTGAAGGTCGGCGACGCCATGCCAAGCTTCCTTCTGCCCGACATCGACGGAGAGCTGGTCAGCGCGGATGAACTGACCGCCCAGGGACCTCTGGTGATCAGCTTCTTCCGGGGCCACTGGTGCCCCTATTGCAACGCGGAACTGGCCGCCCTTGAAGAGGCGCTGCCGGAGATCGGCGCCCTCGGCGCGACGCTGGTCGCGATCACACCGGAACTGGGGTCTGGTCCTGCGGGCCTGCGCCCGGCGCACGACCTGCATTTCCGCATCCTCCTCGACCCGGACAACGGCGTCGGCCTGGAATTCGGCGTCGTGTTCCCGCTGTCGGAGGCGCTGAAGGCCGAATACGCGAAGCTCGGCGTCGACGTCGATCGCTTCTACGGCAACGACAATGACAGCTGGTTCCTGCCCATGCCGGCGACATTCATCGTCGACCGGACCGGCATCGTCCGGCACGCGTTCGTGGATCCGGACTACCGCCGGCGCATGGAACCAGCGGAGATCCTGTCGGTCCTCAAGGGTCTCGCCTGACCCTCGATCCATCAGAACAGGTGTTGGCCGCCGGTCAGGAACAGCTCCGTCCCGGTCACGTAGCCGCTCTCCTCCGAGCACAGGAAATAGACGGTGGAAGCCACGTCCTCCGGCTGGCCCAGCCGGTTGAGCGGGATGCGCGGCAGCAGGACCTCGGTCTCGGGCGACAGCATCGCTGTCTCTATCTCGCCCGGGGCGACGGCATTCACGCGCACGCCGAGCTCCGCGAACTCCACCGCCATTTCGCGGGTCAGACCGGACAGGGCCGCCTTCGACGTCGAATAGGCGGAGCCCGCGAACGGGTGCACGGCGTGGCCGGCGATCGAGGTGATGTTGACGATCGCCCCCTTGCCGCGGGCAAGGGCGGAGGCGAAGCCGCGTGCCAGGACCAACGGCGCGAAGAAATTGATCTCAAACACCCGGCGCCAGCTCGCGACATCGCCGTTGATCACGCCGAGGCGTTCCTTGAACGGCGTCTTGGGCGACCAGCCGGCATTGTTGACGAGTGCTGTCAGCGGATCGTCGCCGAGGATCGCCAGCGCCTTGCCGACGAATTCCGCGCGGCTGTCGAGGTCGCCGAGGTCGGCGGTAATGTGCGCGGTCCAGTTCGGATCGCGCTGGCATTCCGCCGGCACGTCGTCGCGCGAACAGGTCAGGATGCGCCAGCCCTGGTCGGAAAACCGCTTGGCCAGCGCATGCCCGATCCCCCGGCTGGCGCCGGTGATGATCACCGTCTTGCGGCCAGCCGGGTCGGTCTCAGCGGTCATCGCATCATGCCGCCGTCACGACCGGCGGGAACGGTCGCGCATGAGACCCTGGCGGGACCCTGGCGGACCATCATTGCGGCTGGGCCACCACAGGGGCGACGTCGGTGATGCGGAAGGTCCGCATGATCCCGTCGTGCTCGGTGACCGAGATGTACTCGCCCATGCGGAAGGTGTGGGTGTCGAAGGCGAACAGGGGCTCCTCGTCGTCCTCGTCCTCCAGCGGCACATCGTCGTAGTGGAACGCCCAGCGGTGGCCGCCGTGGAACACCAGATGGCCTTCCTCGTCCGGCTCTTCCGGCCAGAACCGGCGGACCGTGCATTCGTCGCGGTGATGCTCCCAGCCGCCGAAGTCGAGGTGCCCGGTCTCGTCGAGCGGGGCCACGAACTCGTAGCCGTGGTGGATGCTGCCGTCCGGATAGTCGTGGCAGCGGGCGAGTTTGAGGGTGATGCGTTTCAGGCTCATGGCTTCTTTCCGTCCCGCCGGGGCCCGGTTTGGTCTCCTTGTGATCGGATGGCGCGCCGGGTTCGGCTCCTCCCAGGTTCCGTGACGGGGCAGGGTGCTTTCCCCGCCCCTTGACCTTAATGCTCGATCAGCACCGGCAGGCCGGCATGATCGAGAACGTAGCGGGTGACCCCGCCCACCATCATCTCCCACAGGCGGCTATGTCCGTAGCCGCCCATGACGACAAGGTTCGCTTCCATCTCCGCCGAGCGGGCGAGCAGGGCTCCGCCCAGGGGTTCGCCGGCGACGTGAATGACATTCAGGTCGGCCTCGACCCGGTGCCAGGCGAGGTAGTCGCACAGCCGCTGGCCGGCGCTGGTCTCACTTTCGCCGGTCTCCGCGACCAGGACGTGGACGACTTTCGCCCGGCGCAGGAACGGCATCGACGCGGCGACCGAGCGGGCCGCCTCCCGGCTGTCGTTCCAGGCGATCGAGACGACATCCCCGATGCCGGCCGGCAGATGCGGCGGCGCGATCAAGAGCGGCCGGCCCGACTGCATCAGGGCGGTTTCCATCACCGCGTAGGTGTGGGTGTCGATGTCATGGATCGCCGGGCCGAAGACCAGGAGGTCGGTCAGGTGGCCCTCGTGGGCCAGCGCGTCGACCCGGCCGACCGTGGTGCGATAGCGTGCCGTCAGTTTCTCTTCGACCGGCGGCGCATCCGCGGCTTCGGCGGCAGCGCTCTCCACCGCCGCGGTGAACATGCGTTCGGCCTCGCCCCCGCGGGCGTAGGCCTCGACCTCCGCGGTGCGCATGATGTCTTCGATCAGGGCGCCGGACATGCCCTCTCCGACCAGCGGGATCGCGTCGCGCGGATCCGGACGGACAAAGAGCCCGTCGACATGGGCGCGAAAGCGGCCGGCAACGCTGAAGGCCGCGTCAAGTGCCACCCGATCCGGCTCGATGCCGGTCAGCGGAACGAGGATCTTCCGAATGGTCATCGCCAGGTCCTTCCACCGCGCGCGCGAACCCGGCCGCCGCTGGCTTGGATCACCCGGATGGAGGATTCCCCAAGGGGCAGGCCGGAACTCTGCCTCAATGCTAGGCAGCCGCGGAGGGCCGCCGCATTGACGCAGGTCAATGCGGTGCGCGCGCCGAAGGCGGAAGGCGCCGGAAGAGAACGCCCGTCAGAAGCCGAAGCTGTAGGTGACGACGCTGCCCAGGAAGATCTGGGTGTCGTCCTCCGACACCGGGCTGTCGGAGGCGTCGCCGAGCAGCCGGGAGACGGTGCCGATCCCGCTGATCGCCCAGTTGCGGTCGAGGAACAGGGAGGCCGTCGTGCTGGCACTGATACTGTTGAAGCCGCCCTCGGCATCGAAGGCGCCGATCGTCGTCCGTGCCGCCTCTGCCGCCGAAACGCCGAAGTAGGACTCGTTGTAGTCGTCGGAAACGTATCGGGTCGAGCCGGTGAAGCTCCAGAAGAAGTTCTCGGTGACGTTGACGTTATAGCTGAGACCGCCGTCGATGACGAAGCCGCCGTGACCGTCACTGATGTCCTGGCGAATGCCGCCGTCGAGGAGCCATTGGCCGCCAGCGAACCTGCCGAGCCGAAGATGGGCGCGCGCACCGAACTCGATCGAGGGATCGATCTCGTCCAGCTGCTCGGCGAGGCCGCCGTCGTCCTCGTCGCGGCCGAAGTCGTAGGTGAACTGGGTGGTCACCCGGAACCGGTCGTCATCGAAGAGGACGAGGCCGAGCCCGCGCCGGCTCGACAAGAAGATGCCGCGCCGCCACTCGATGTCGATCACCGGGAGCGGCAGCACGTCGAAATCGTCGCTGCCCGGGTATTCCGGCCCGAAACCGACGCCGGCCCCGAGTGTGACCTGGAAGTCCTGGCGGTCGGGCATCGGCGGCTGCGGTGGTTCCGGGCTCACCCGCCATTCGCGATCGACCGGCCCTGGAACCTGCGCGCCCCCCGTCGCAGGGGCCACCAACAGGGAAACCAGCAACGTCAGCGGCAGCGCCGCGCGCAATCCTGTCCTGGTCACGACCATGCCCTTCAAAGCCCCCCAGCTTGGATCAGCACTCGCCTTGGCAAGACCGTGGGCCGACACCCGCCGCGCGCTTCTCGGACGCTCGCCTTACGGGAAGAGTTGTTCGGTCGCCCACGCTTCGCCGGCGCGACAATAGACCAGGCGTTCGTGCAGGCGGAAGGCCCGATCTCGCCAGAATTCAAACCTTTCCGGCGTGATCCGGAAGCCCGACCAATGGGGGGGTCTCGGCACCCTCCCGACCGCGTGCTTTGCCGCGTAGTAGGCGACCCGCTTTTCCAGGTCCCAGCGCCCTTCCATCGGCCGCGACTGTTGCGATGCCCAGGCGCCGATCTGGCTGTCCCGGGCGCGGCTCCAGTAATACGCGTCCGCCTCGTCGTCGGCGACCGGCGCGACCGGCCCCTCCACCCGGACCTGGCGTCTCAGCGTCTTCCAATGGAACAGGAGGGCGGCCTGGGGATTGGCCAGCAGGTCCTGGCCCTTGCGGCTCTCGAAATTGGTGTAGAAGACGAAGCCACGTTCATCGACGCCCTTCAACAGGACCATCCGCGCCGACGGACGACCTTGAGCATCGGCCGTTGCAACGGTCATCGCATTTGGATCGTTCGGCTCCGAGGCCTCGGCTTCCTTCAGCCATTCCTGAAAAAGCGCGATCGGATCGCGCACCTCTCCACCGTCCATGCTTGCCAATTCCTTTTGCCCGAAAGGCCGTCAGCCTTGTTGCATTTATGCCGGCGGTCCTGGTCTTTGTCTTCGTCTTGACGGGAGACGCCACAGTTGTGCCGAATTCGCGACTCACCTTAAATCGTGAAGCGGGCGCGTCCAGGCCCGTTCATGTCGCGGCGCTCATTCCCGGCATGTGGGGATCACGACAACGATGAAGGTGTCGACGATGCGGATCGCTGGCAATCGGTCGGAAATCGGGGCTCGGCGGGTGACGAAACTGCCGCTGATCAAACTGCCGGTGGTGTGCCTGATGGCGGGCGTCCTGGCGCTGGGCGCGTGCACGACCGGCGGGACGGGTACCAAGCAGATCGGCGGCACGGTGTTGGGCGGCGCCCTCGGCGGCCTCGCCGGGGCGCAGATCGGCCAGGGCCGCGGGCAGCTGGCGGCGACGGCGGCGGGCGCGCTGCTCGGTGCCTTCATCGGCGGAGAGGCCGGCAAGTCGCTGGACCGTGCCGACCGGCTTTACCTGCAACAGACCCAGCAGTCCGCGCTGGAGACCGCCGCGACCGGCCAGGTCGCCCAGTGGCAGAACCCGGATAGCGGCAACCGTGGCGAGATTCGGCCGATCCAGACCTTCCAGCAGTCGGACGGCAGCTATTGCCGCGAGTTCGAACAGACCATCTGGGTCGAAAACCAGTCGGAAACGGCGCGCGGCACCGCCTGCCGCCAGGCCGACGGCAGCTGGCGCATCGTCAACTGAACCCTGGGGAAGGCGGCGGGCTTCCCGGCCGCATCCCCGCCTGCCCGGCCTTCTGTCGCACCCGGTCGCCGAATTGACCGGGTGTCTTCTTCGTGTAGCATCGCGGGCCTTTCGGGCGGCCACCGCCCACTTGAGCCGAGAGACCCTGCGATGACCGATACCCCGTCCATCCCATCCGGCACCCTGATGCAGGGCAAGCGCGGGGTCGTCATGGGGGTCGCCAACGACCGGTCGATCGCCTGGGGGATCGCCTCGGCTCTTGCCGCACACGGGGCTGAGGTCGCGTTCACCTATCAGGGAGAGGCGCTCCTGAAGCGGGTCAAGCCGCTGGCGGAAAGCGTTGGTTCCTCCCTGGTGATCCCCTGCGATGTTTCCGACGATGCCTCCATCGACGAGACCTTCGAGGAGATCGGCCGGCATTGGGGCCGCCTTGACTTTCTGGTCCATGCCATCGCCTTCTCCGACAAGTCGGAACTGGACGGCGGCTACCTCAAGACCAGCCGCGCGAACTTCCTGAAAACCATGGACATCTCGGCCTATTCCCTGACCGCCGTGGCTCAGCGGGCGGCGCCGATGATGACCGCCGGCGGCTCCATCCTGACGCTCACCTATTACGGGGCGGAACAGGTCATGCCGCACTACAACGTGATGGGTGTCGCCAAGGCGGCTCTTGAAGCATCCGTGCGCTACCTCGCCGATGACGTCGGCAAGAACGGTATCCGCGTCAACGCCATCTCCGCCGGGCCGATCAAGACGCTGGCCGCGAGCGGCATCGGCGATTTCCGGTTCATCCTGCGCTGGAACGAGCTGAACGCGCCCCTGAAGCGCAACACCACGATCCAGGAAGTCGGCGGGGCCGCCCTCTACCTCCTGTCCGACCTCGGCACCGGCACGACGGGAGAGGTCATGCATGTCGATAGCGGCTACCATACCGTCGGCATGGTGAACGTCGAGGCGGCCCGGGAAACGGCCGAACTGCTCGCCTCGTTCAAGCAGTCGTGATCGCGGTCGCGGAAGAGGGGCGCTAGTATCAGATGTCCGCCAACACCTTCGGTCGGCTTTTCCGTTTCACCACCTGGGGCGAAAGCCACGGACCCGCGATCGGCTGCGTCGTCGACGGGGTGCCGCCGCTTATCCCGCTTGCCGAGGGTGACATCCAGAAATGGCTGGACCGGCGCCGTCCCGGGCAATCGCGCTACACAACCCAGCGCCAGGAACCCGACGCCGTCACCATCCTTTCCGGCGTGTTCGAGGGGCTGACCACCGGCACCTCGATCGCGCTCGAAATCCGCAACGTCGATGCGCGCTCGAAGGACTACTCGGAAATCGCCGACAAGTTCCGCCCGGGCCATGCCGACTACACCTACTGGATGAAGTACGGCATTCGCGATTATCGCGGCGGCGGTCGGTCCTCCGCGCGGGAGACGGCGATGCGGGTCGCGGCCGGGGCCATCGCCCGCAAGGTCCTGGGCGACCGGGTCAGCGTGCGTGGTGCCGTCATCCAGATCGGGCCGCATCGCATCGACCGATCGCGCTGGGACTGGGCGGAGGTCGACCGCAACCCGTTCTTCTGTCCCGATGCCGTCGCCGCCGAACACTGGGCCGCCTATCTTGACGGGGTTCGCAAGGCCGGCTCCTCCGCGGGTGCGGTGATCGAGGTTGTCGCGACAGGCGTGCCGGCCGGCCTCGGCTCGCCGATCTACGGCAAGCTCGACGCCGACATCGCCTCCGCCTTCATGGGCATCAACGCGGTCAAGGGCGTGGAGATCGGCGACGGCTTCGCCGCCGCGGCCCTTTCGGGCGAGGACAATGCCGATGAGATGCGTATGGGCAATGCCGGCCCGCGCTTTCTGTCCAACCACGCCGGTGGCGTGCTCGGCGGCATTTCGACCGGGCAGGATGTCGTGGCCCGTTTCGCCGTCAAGCCGACCAGTTCCATTCTGGAACCGCGGCAGACCGTCGATCGCTTCTGGCAGGATACGGATATCCGCACGAAGGGTCGGCACGACCCGTGTGTCGGCATACGCGCCGTGCCGGTGGGCGAGGCGATGATGGCGGCGGTCCTCGCCGACCACCTGATGCAGCATCGGGCGCAGGTGGTCGGGGCGGCGGCCCCGGACACCGGCGAGGACCATGCGCTCGACGCGGGCCCGCCGAGAGAGCTTGAGCAAGAAGAGGCCCGGCAACGGGACCCGACCATGGGAGGCGAATGATGACCGCGAAGCACCTTATCGACATGACCGGCAAGGTCGTCCTGATCACCGGCGGCAGCCGTGGCCTTGGCCGCGAAATGGCGCTCGGATTTGCCGCCGCGGGGGCCGACGTCGCCGTCGTCAGCCGCAAGATGGAGGCCTGCGTCGAAACCGCCGACGCGATCACCGCCCTCGGCCGGCGCGCGTTCGCCCATGCCTGCCGGAACCTGAGCCTGATCGTTCCCATCCTGCGCGATGTCGAACGGCTGGCTCCCGGCGCTCTGGTGATCGTCTTCACGAATCCGCTCTCCCGCATCTGCACCGCGGTCCAGAAGCTGACGGACCTCGCCTCGCGCGTGCGCGCGCTCGAGGGGCGCGAGCGAT